>NZ_VDDC01000048.1:0-19163 GCF_006239215.1 Paracoccus haeundaensis | reverse complement strand
TCCCCTTCTTGCCTGATCATCCCCATTCCCGCGGGGCGCCCGCCGAGGCGTCCCACCCCTGCCGAACGACAGTTCAAAGTCAAAGCGCGCTGACAGGCAAAAACCGGGCCAGTCCGCGCCGGTCGGCGCTTGCTCCCCGGGGGCTGCTTCGCCCGACACGGCCCGTCCCGGTTCCTTCCTGTAGATCATTAGAAGGCAGAAATAACCGATGTCTGAAATTGTTGACAGAATCAGGAAAATATTGGACGCCGGTTTCCGGTTCACCGGACGTGGGTGTCCGCGCATTTCCGGCTTTGGGACGCCGGCGTCCTCTGTCGCGGACGCCGGCGTCCGCTGCATAGCCCATTTCGGGAAACTCATTTCCAGTTTTGGGTTGCGCGTGTCCGTTTTCGGCGGCAACATGTTTCCGACAATAGGAAACGAGTAGGCCATGAGCAGGAACAATCTTCCAGAGTTGCCAGCCCGAAAGCCTTACGGGAGCTGGGTGCAGACCGAGCGCGCCGCCCATGAAGCATGGGCGGCCCTAATTACCCGATCCCCTATCGCCGCGCGCGCCATGCACGTAATCACAGCCCAGATCGATGATCAAAACGCGTTCATCATCTCGCAGGAAGCCTTGGCGGAGCTTGTAAACTGTTCCGAGCGGCGCTTGCGGGATGCGATCAAGATATTGGCGGAAGATAACTGGATCGAGGTCCGCCGCATCGGCGGGCGCGGGACTGTAAACGCCTATGTTGTGAATGACCGGGTGGCGTGGAATGGATCGCGCGACGGGCTGCGCTACAGCCTGTTCAGTGCCAAGGTCTACGTCCCCGAGAGGGAACAGCCCGACCGCGAGGAACTGGGCAACCAGGCCCCGCTGCGCCGCCTGCCGTCCATGTTCGCGGGTGAACAGCAGCTGCCGTCAGGCGAAGGCCTGCCACCTATCTCACAGCCCGCCCTGGAGGGCTTCATGCCCGACCTGCCCGCGCGGCGGATCAACCGCGACGATAATTGAGCATCCGCACATCTGCGGAAATGATTAATCACACAGATGATTAAATGCACAGATAATCAGGCGAGGAATAAATCAGATGTGGAAACGTGCCGGTGAACAGCCATGCAAGTGATCGTCCTAGCTACCCAGAAAGGCGGCAGTGGTAAATCGACTATTGCCCGATCGATCGCAGCAGAGTTGACCGGGCGCGGCCGCGTGGCCTTGCTGGACATCGACCCGCAAGGATCGCTGACGAAATGGTGGCAGCGCCGGGAAACCGAAGACCTTCAGCTGATCACGGGCCTGACCCGTGCAGACCAGATATCGAAGGCCGTCGAGACTTTGCGAGGGCAGGGGTTTGACTGGCTGATAATCGACACGCCAGGCGCGCGGGACGAAGCCACGCGGATCGCCCTACGATCGGCTGACCTGGTCCTTGTGCCCGTCCACCCATCGCAAGACGACCTGGACGCAGTGGGCCCGACCGTGGCCGAAATACGGGACGCAGGGGCGAACTTCATCTTCGTGCTCTCCCGCACCACGCGGGCGCGGATCGTGGACGAGACGGGCCGCCTGCTGGCCGCACATGGGCGTGTCGCACCAGCCATTGTCGGGGCGAGGGTAGCGCATGGAGAAGCCGCGACGCGCGGTCTTACGGCGGCTGAGGCGGGAAACGCCGCAGCGGCTGACGAAGTGCGGGAACTGGTGAATTACGTTCTGGAGGTAATGGGATGAAAAAGCCGCTCAATCTGTCGCTCGACATCGGCGCGGATCCTGTCGCTGTCCCAGCCCCGACGTCCGAGGCCGCTGCGCCGAAGAAAGGACCAGGCCGCCCTGCCAAGCCGCCGCGCGACAACCCCCGGCGCATAGCGGTGACGGTGGACGATGACACCTATGGCCGCGTCCTGCATGCCTGCGCAGACCTGCGCATTGATCGGCAAACGTTCTTGGAACGGGCCATCGCGCTCATGTTCGCAGATATACAGAAGCCCAAATAAACATCCGAGCAGGCGCGCATCTGTGTGGCTACGCATATGGTTTTCTGTGTATCTAATTAGATATGTGCGCGCGCAGTCTGCACAATGCATTTTGGCCTTTAGGTTTCCGCAGCCGTGACGGAGGACCAGGTGCATGGCTTATTTTGCTGTAAGGCATATCTGATTTTTGGGCCGAAATAATCAGATAAAGTTGTATGCCATTCTCCTTTCTCGACAGTCCAAACGGAAGCGGTCAGCACGTTATGCGAGCTTTTGAGTAGAAGCTCGCATGGCCGTTGTCCCCGGGATCCCAGCAAACCAAAAGGATGCCGGCTTCTATTGAAAAGCGCCGCTTCCCTCATGCGAGGTTTGAGGGCAAAATACTTGAAAAGCTTGCAAGGATGTGCCCGTGCCCGCCACCTCTCAAATAATCTGGAACAAGGGCCGCGTGGTGGGCAAGAAACCACCCCTTACGCCCGACCAGGTCGCCCTGATCCGGCTCATCCTGCGCCAGGAGAGAGACCTGCGCAGCCTGGCGCTGTTCAACACCGCCCTCGATACCAGTTTCCGCGGCTCCGACCTGGTGCGCCTTCGGGTTTCCGACGTGGCCACCCTGGCAGGGGTGCGCGAGATCGTGGAGATCCGGCAAAAGAAGACCGAGACCCGTCATACGCGTCCGGTCCAGGCGCGCCTGTCCCCGGGCACGCGCGACAGCCTGCGCGCCTATCTCGCCGCCTCTGAACGGCCGATGCACGGTTGGCTGTTCACGGGGCAGGGGGCACGGTGGTCCCACACCCATCTCAGCGAGAGCCAGCTCTGGCGGCTGCTTAAGTCATGGCTGGACAAAGCCCGCATCGATCCCAGCCTTTACGGCCTGCATTCGCTGCGCCGGACGTTCCCGACTCATATCTACCAGCAAACCGGCAACCTGCGCGCAGCCCAGCTCCTACTCGGCCACGCCAGCATCGAAAGCACCAAGGAATACATCGGCACCGAACAGGCCGAAGCTCTTGAAATCGCCCGCAAGTATCACCTCTGAGCAATGCAGACCTAAGCGGCGTCTGAACCTTACGTTTCGTAGCTGATGCGCTGCTTCGAAGTTCTTTCCATCGGCTGATGAGGAGTGCGTTTCGCAATGTGTGCCAAGACTTCGTTTCTTACTTCAGTGGGTGTTGAGATTTATGCCTCTGGGCATCGTCGGTGGCTGGATGAGGTAAAGGCTCGGATTGTCGCGGACAAATTGGAATCGGATGCCACGGTGAATGCCCTGGCGGGCAGGTATGGCGTGTAGCCGAACCAGCTGTCGGCGTGGCGGTAACTGACAGACACAATTGCTATGTGTAGCTGTCCTCTACTATCTCTTCCCAGCCATATTGGGAAGAAATAGTGTCGTGAATATTTGAAATCCGCTGCAGAAGGACATACAACGAGGCCGTTTTTATCGGCAGTTCCGCAATGTTCTTCTCGTAGCTTTCCAAGAAAGGCATTCCAAAGATACTTTCGCAGAATTGCACATTTTTAATGTGGCCTGCGTTCTTAAATTTGATTGATGAAAGTTCTCTAAAGAACTCATTTATTGAGTCGTATACATAATTAATTTCTGCGTGAACTCTTAACATTAGCTCAGAGTTTTCACCGATCTTTGAAAAAATAGCGTTTCTTGCCTTTTCTCTCTGCTCTACTTCAGAAGAACTGGAAAAATACTCTCTTTCAGCCTCCAGCTTATTGACCTGCGAGCACCTTCTGAATAGTGCATAGTTTACTGCGCCAAGCTGATTACAGAGAACAAGAAAATGCCCGAGATAGGCATAGTTGCTTACTATGTCTTCATTCGATCCATAGGGTCTAAAACTATCAATCTCTGATATTTTTTTTGAAAACCTAACTTTGGTTTTGGTATTTACCAGCGATATTTTGCTCGCCATTTCATTCATCCTATTCTTCCCAAGGTTCGTTTGGAAAAACATAGCACGCACACATCGTCAAGCGTCGTCCCGATCTTGATGGTGTTACCGTGGATTACATTTTCTAGGAATTCCTGTCTCCGGGTTCTGCAAAAACGCTCCAAGACCCATCCCGAATACCATCCGCTGTCGAGGAAAGCATCCAAGCCTAGAACTTTCCCGTAATGTAGCATATTGGCTTCTAGGGAGGCTCTAGTGCTCTCCATATTCTACGGCGAGCCACAGTCATGACAGATTCGAACGAAACCAAGAATAACCGAGTGGGCCGGCAGGCTGTTGTAGTTCTGGGGATGCATCGTGCCGGCACGTCTGCACTTGCCGGGTTGCTGACCGAACTGGGGGGCGATGGCCCCTCGAACCCGCTTGGCCCTAGCAAGAACAACCCTATGGGCCACTTCGAGTCACGGGCGCTTTATCTTTTGCAGGACAGACTCTTGGCCAGTGCGGGGTCGACATGGTCCGACTATCGCAGCTTTCCTGCCAGTTGGTATCAGTCGCCCAAGGCGGATGAATTTCGTCATGAGGTCAAAGATCTGCTGATCTCGGAATATGGGTCATCATCCTTCTTCATACTTAAAGACCCCAGGAACTGCCGGCTGGTGCCTTTCTGGCGTGATCTTCTGACCCGGATGGAAGTGCGCCAGCTTTTTGTGCACACTCATCGCAACCCTCTGGAGGTTGCTCGGTCCTTGCAAAAAAGGGACGGCTTCGATCTAGAATATGGATGCCTGCTCTGGTTGCGGCATGTTCTGGATGCCGAGGCCGGAAGCCGGGGCCTATGCCGCAGTTTCACCAGCTATGACAGGCTGCTGGCATCCTGGCCCGCCGAGGTGGAAAAAATTGCTCGGGATCTAAGCATCCAGTGGCCCCGATACCATACGGCGAACCTGCCTCGTCTCGATGAGATGATCCGACCTGATCTGAGACGCAATGACACCCCGGCCGTTGCGGAAAGCAAGGTTTTTGCTACCTGGTTCCGTGATGTCCTTGCCGTCATGGACCGATGGGCCGCCCATGGGGAACGTGTCGAGGACCATGCCGTGCTGGACCGGATCCGCCAATCCTTTGATGACAGCGCCGAGGTGTTTGGCAATACCGTCCAAGCGAAGGGCCGGTCGCTGCAGACCGAGCGCGACGATGCACGCGAGAAGGCCGAGGCGGCCCAAAAGATAGCCGATGAGGCACGCAAGGACGTGGACAAGGCTCATGCTCAGGGTGCCGAGTTGCAGGCCGAACTGGAAGCAATGACCACCGAGCGGGACAAGGTTGCCATGCAACTGGATTTCAGCCGCAATATGCTGGATCAGCGCAAGGCCGAAATTGACGACACACAGGACGATCTGGACAAGACCCGCGCTGCATTGGCCGAGGCTGTGGAGGGAGCAGAGGCACTGGCTCAAGACCTTGGTCTGGCCCAACAGCAGATCCAGGCGCTGCAGGCCAGCGAGGCTCGCCGAAACCGCGAATTTGCAAAGGTCCAGACAGCGCTGCTAGCCTATCAGGACCGGATCGCAAGCGAGGACAAGTCCAGGCAGGATCAGGCCGCCAAGCTGGTCACGGATCTGAAGGACCGGCTTGCGAAAGCTGACGCGAGGGTTCACGCACTTATGGCATCGAATTCGTGGAAGGTAACCGCGCCACTGCGGTGGTTTGTCGAGCGTTTTAAAAGGTAGATTTTTCTCAGCCTGTGCGGAGTTCAGGATTTCGCGGCAGACGTAATGGAATTGGAAGAAAGACTGTATAGCAATGACACCGCAAGTGACTGCCAGCCTGGAAGGTCTTTCAGGCGGCCCCAAATGGCGCGGACATTTCGATGGGGTGCGCGCCGATGGCATCTTGCATGGCTGGGCTTTCCTAGCCGCAGATCCAGCAGCCCCGGTGGAACTGGATCTTTATATCCATGACGTACATCTGGCCTCTACCCGTACGGATGTCAGCCGCACCGATATCGACAGGATCCTGGCTCCGTCCGGTCCGTTGCGCACCGGCTTTTGGTTCACGTTGAATGACTTCCGACGCGAAGGGGCGCTGGATCTGCTGCGCAAGTTCGGTCACATCCTGCCCAAGGTGAACCTTCGCGACGATCTTCGCATCTGCATTGCCGGTACGCAGCACCGGTTGCCCGGCGCACATTCGCATGAGCAACATTCTCTGAACCTCGAGCCGCATCTGCCGGCCTTGCTACAGGCTGCAGTGACGCACCTGCAGGACGGCCTTACGGGGGACCAGATCTCCATCCGCGACCAGGAGATCCTGCTGGCCGCCAATCCTCTCTTTTCCGCCGAGTGGTATGACCGCACCCATGGCGAGGTCGCGCTGAGCGGCATTGATCCGGTCGAGCATTTCGTGCGCCTGTCTTCCGTGCTGGAACGTGCGCCGGGGCCGTGGTTCGATACCGCCGGGTATCTGGCCGCCCTTCCGGCAGGGCAGAAACCAGCCCTTCCTCCAGTGCTTCATTACGCCATTCATGGCCATGACAGCTGGTGGCCAGGGCAAGGCCGCTTCAGAGAGCCCTCTGACGAGGAGACGGGCCACCGCGATTATGCGGTCCTGATCCACCTCTATCACCTCGACACCGTACCAGACCTGCAGCTTCTGATCCGCAGTTTTCCCGAAACGGTCGACATCTTCATCACCGTCCCCGAAGGCTCGGCCGCCCACGACCCTAAGGTCATGGCCCTGCTGTTTCCCCGCGCCACCCAGATCATGACCGTGCCCAACCAAGGGCAGGACGTTGCGGCTTTCCTGGAAACGGTCCGGCGGCTGAAGGGGCGGGGCTATCGCTTTTTCTGCAAGCTGCATTCCAAGAAGGGCAACACATACCCCGAGACTTGGCGCCGCGTGATGTTCGATGCCCTAGCAGCGACACCTGCCCGGGTTGCGCAGACGGTCGAGCTGTTCCGGACCAACCCCAGGGTCCTGATGGCCGGACCAGAACAGTTCTGGCTGAACGGCTCTGATTTCGACCTGGGCGGTGGCCAACGCCTGCGCGCGTTCGCGACCGATCTGGGCTTGGGGGTGCTGACCCACGACTGGGGCTTCTTCGCAGGAACCTGCTTCTGGATCGACGCGGAACTGGCTGGTTTGATTTCCGAAAAGGTGCCGATGACCGCCTTCGATGAAGTCAAGGCGCCTAATGACGTACAGGCTTCCCGTGCGGTCGAGCGGCTGTTCGGCCTGGTCTGCATGGCGGTGGGCGGTCAGGTAGCCCTGAGCGACGGCTACGACTGGACCTCAGCACCCAAGCTTTCGAACCGGAAGGCACCCGGCCTTCGCCTGCCGGTGGGCGAACAACCTTGGCAGTTTCTGTCACGGCGTGTGCGAGAGATGCAGGCACCTAAGATTGTCCCTAGAACCGCGCTTCAACCGAAACAGAGCGATCCCGACGACCTGTTCGCGGAGGCTGACGTGGCGTTGCATGGGGCGATTGATGTTATGGTCTGCTGCTGGAACGGACGGCCTGAACTGCTTCAACGTGGGCTTGGTGATCTGGGACGCCAACTGGAACAGTTGGGTCTTACATGGGGCATGCTAGTATCGTCCTCAGATGTGCAGCATGAATTTCAAGCTGCCTCCTGCCGCAATGTTGTCATGGATACACTGCATCTTCGCTTTCCGCCCAGCCATCCGGATGTCCGGATGTTCTCTGGCGCGGATCTTCCGGACCCGATCGCCCTTTCGCTGCTGAGGTCCGAGCATCTCTTCCGCAAGACGGATCTGCCCGAGGGCAAAGAACTTCGGGCGGCCTTGGCCGATATTGCAGATCTTCATGCCTATTGGCGCGGGATACTGACGCGGCACAAGGTCAAAATGTTCCTTATCTGGGGCAATACGGCGCCGAAAAGCCGGCTGTTCATCCATCTCTGCACCGAGCTGGGAATTGAGTACCAGATCATCGAACGGGGCCATTTCCCCGGAACGCTCAGCATCGATCCAATGGGCCAGTTCGGAACGGGTGTGCTGCCGCGGCTTGTGTCCCATGCGAGCGCGACCGCGCCTGTCCGCCAGGATCCCGAGGCCCGGTTCCAAGAGATCCGTGCATGGTACGACGCTCAGCAGGACCACGCCGCCTATGCGCAGTTCCAGAAGCGCGGGACGCGCGATCTGGACATCATGGCCCGTGCGCGCGCACAGAAGCGCCCGGTCATCCTGGTGATCGGGGGCAATGATCAGGGCGGCGGCGTCGTCACGCCGGACCCGGACCCGCTGCGGGTGAACTGGTTCGGCTCGTCGGATGAAGCTTTCGCGATCATCCGGGGGCTGGTTTCCGCCAAGTTTCCCGACGCGCTGCTGGTACTGCGCCCGCATCCCTCGCAGGCGGCGCAATCAATCGACTTCGTGCTGGTCGCACGCGAGACGGCGCTGGACGACCTGATCGACGCCGCCGACCTGTGCATCACCGTTGGCAGCACCTCGCGCGCGATCTGCCTGCTAAAGGACAAGCCGCTGCTGTCGCTCGGCCTGACGGAACTGGATGGTCTGGATCTGGGCGTCTCGGTGCCCGATGCGACGCATCTGCTTGCGGCGATCCGCCGGCATGTCTGGTCGGATTTTGCTGAACCATATCCCGGGAATGCCAATCGCCGGGTCATTGCCGACATGTTCGACCATCATCTGGTCGGGATCAATGCCAGCGTTCCGACCCGCCACCGGATCCAGGATTTGGCCCAGCTACTGGCGGGGCGCATCCAGCGCATGAAGACCGGCTTCCTACAGGATCATGAGGGCCGCGAAGACCAGATCAGCCAAGCTATGTTCGAGGATGTGCGGGACCGGGGCAGGGCAATCTTTCCCGTCGACCGCCTTCGCTTCGCGGGACGTCCGCGCCCGCCGATCAGCGTGGTGCTGCCCATCTATGGCGACTACGAGGGGACGCGGATCTGCTTCGATCAGCTGGTCCGCTACCAAGCAGAGAATGGTTATCGGGTCATCACAGTCTGGGATCGCGGTCCCGACACCCGGTTGCGCGACCTGTGCCTAGAGTATGCGGAAAAGGCCGGCTTCACCTATCTCGAGAACAGCGAGAACGTGGGCTTCAGCGGCACGGTCAACAGCGGCATTCTGCATGCCGGACGCGACGATATCATCCTGCTGAACAGCGACACCGTCCCCTGCGGAGACTGGGCCTTGCGCCTGCAGGACGCAGCCTATGCCCATCCCAAGATCGCCTCGGTCGTGCCCTTCTCCAACAACGCAACCATCTACAACGTTCCCTATCTGAACGGCATGAGGCTTCCAGCCGAGAACCCTGTCGCATGGGCCGAAACTTTGGATACCCGCGCGCGGTCGGTTCAACCCTTTGCCGTCGAGATGCCGGTCAGTCACGGATATTGCACCTTTGTCAAACGGTCGATGTATGACCGTCTTGGCCTGTATGACGAGGTCAAATTCGGCATCGGGCAAAGCGAAGACAACGAGTTCAGCCTGCGGGCACGCATGGCGGGATTTTTCTGCGTCTGTCCGACGAATGTCGTGATGGCTCATGCCGGTTCGACCAGCTTCGGCGACGAGGTTGGAAAGTGGCTAGAAAACGGGCGTGCCATGTTGCGCAAGGAATTTTCTCACTACTTTGCAGAGATCGGGCACTTCTTGAAACTGGGCGATCCCCTTGATCGCTTCCGGCGGCAGATCGTGGACTATGCCGAGCCGCCCACAGAGGCGGATGCCGCAAAATCTGAAACTACGCCTTGAAGGATCGACCCATGACGGAACCCATCGTAGCCATTGTACCCTGCCGTGCCGGAAGTGAGCGGGTCCGCAACAAGAATACGCGCCCCTTCGCCGGCTTTGAGGGCGGGCTTCTAGAGCTGAAGCTGAGGCAGCTGTCGGCACAAAGACAGATCGAGAAGATCATCGTATCCAGCAACGACCCTGTCGTGCTGGACTATGCCAAGCGCTTTGCGGACAGCGACGACAGTCGGATCGTCCCCTTGGAACGCCCGGATGAACTGGGCCGGTCATCGACCCCGATGAGCACCTTCATTCGCTACATGGGGACCCTTGAGGATAACGGGGTGATGATGATGGTTCATGTCACACATCCCTTCGTCACGTCCGAAGTAATGGCGAACTTCATCGCGGCCTATGAAAAGTCAACGCAGGATGGGCATGACAGCCTTTTCACGGTGACGCGCATGCACAAGTTCATCTGGGACAGCAACGGTCCTTTCAACTACGACAATACAGTCGAGAAGTGGCCTAGAAGCCAAGACATCCCGCCTCTGTTCGAGATCAACCATGCTGGATATCTGATCCCATTCCGTACGATGCGCGAGACAGACGACCGGATTGGCAACAGGCCCTTCCTGCATGAAATCCCCGAAAGCGTCGCGATGGATATCGATTGGGAAGAGCAGTTCACGCTTCTCAACGACATCGCTTTGTCAAAGCTGTCCCGCAATATTCCCCTGATCTAATCGATCGCTCAGCGTAAGCTGGCAAATGCAGGCGCTTAAGAGCGCCTGTATTTGTGGTGTTCACTCGGAGCAATCGCCTTTTCCTCGGACCCGATCAGGATCTCGGCCTCCCGCATCTTGCCTACATAGTCACGGAACTGCGAGGTTGTCAGATCCAACGCGACGGCATCGAAATGCGCCCAGTCACTGTTGCCGAACTTGACGTGCTTCTCGACCATGCGTGCGCCGGCGGCCACGGCCAAGGCGGATCCGAACCAGCCCTCATCGTGGCTAGAATAGGCCGGAATGATCCGGGGATTCGATTTTGACAGACGGTGGTAATGGCGCACGACGCCCACGTTGCAGTCGCGCGCAGGCGAGGGATAGGCCGAATTGGCCTGCATCAGGTACAGTTGCGGGACGTTGCGGAAGGTCTCCAGCACCCAAGCCTCGTAGGCTTTGTCGGTCATGCCGGTCGACAGAACGATGCCCCGGTTAGAACTGGCTGCCACCCGCGACAGATAATCGGTATGTTCCGAGATTGTCGAGGGCAACTTGATCAGGGCCGGATTGAAATCGAGAACAAAGTTGTACGAGGGCTCATCCAGGACCGACACGAACCAGCCGATCCCCAGCTGCCGGCACAGCGTGTCAAGGAAGGCAAAATCCTCACCCGTCAGTTCTAGCTGATGGCGGTAGTCACCGAAGGTCGTTCCAAAGGGAGAACGATAGGGCGCTGCCAGCTGCTCGGCGCTGTAGAACGTGTCCACGTCGCGCTTTTGTACCTTGATGAAATCAGCACCGGCGGCATGGGCGGCGCGGACCATCCGCTCCATCCGGTTGCGGTCACCAAAATGGTTGGTGGTCAGTTCGGCGATAATGCTGACCTGCCAGTCGTGCACAGGATGGCCACCGGCGGGATCAGGGCGAAACTTGGCGGCAAGCTCTTCGGTGGTCAGGCGGGAATAGGACCGGCTGCCAACATGATGCACATCGAGCCCGCTGCTCTGCAGCATGTAGAGTGCGTTGAGGAAATAGTTTTCTTGCATGCCGATGCGCAGGGCGCGTTCGTTTTCATCTCCGCCCCCGAACTGCTTGCCATCGACATGGGCATAGCCCAGTTCGGGCCGGAAATCGAACCCGACCATATAGACCTTTTGCGGGCGGCCCCGCAGTTCGGCTACCTCGCGGGCGACACGCAGCGCCGACATGAACAACACGTCCTCGACCACAAAGTCATCTGCCAGCAGGCGCTGAACCATCAGGTCTGCGCCCTCTTGGGTCAGGGAAACGTAAGGCGCCTGCAGGACCTTGTGACCGGGACTAGGGCAGTATCCAGACGAGGTCAGGTAAAGCTGCGCCTTGGGGCCGCTTTCCTGCAGGGACCTGATGACCCAATCGGCATGGAAGATCGAAATGTCGGCCGGATAGATACGCTCGGCATCGTTGATGCCGATAACCAGAGAACCGGAAAAGACTTCGGGCGGAACCTCGTCGGCCGATGGGCCTTTACCGAGAATGAAGATCGTATCTGTGCCGTATGTCGACGCGATACCGTCGACCAGGCTGGAGAAATTGTCCGTCATAGTCTTTGTCATCCACCTTCACGTCGCAGCCTGCCTCGCGGGCCAGCGCGACGCCTGCAAGAAGATCCCAGCTATAGGCGCCCCTGGGATTCACGAATCGGGAAAAGGCGCCGCGAATAACGTTGAACAGGTTGTAAACGGCACAGCCCATGATTCTGCCCTCGGCATTCTCGCCAAGGCCCCGTCCGATATCGTCAGTATAGGACGAGGAGAAGCCCACGATCCGGGAGCGCGGAACCAAAGGGATGGCGCCCGTCGACATGCATTCGCCGAGCTCGGGCATCATCAGCATGCTGCCCCGGTGAACACCGCTATGCCACAGCGACAGCGATGTGCCCCATTCCTTGAGGCCCGAACAGAAATTCTCGGTACCGTCGATCGGATCCAGGACGGCCACCCAGCCCTCGCCGATGACTTGGCCCGCCGCCCAGCTTTCCTCGCCGATGAAAGACATCCCGGGCAACTCGCGAGCCAGAAAATCGCGGATTGCATCCTCCAGAAAGATGTCCGCCGCTGTCACCGGGCTACCATCGGCTTTCCAGATAATATCATAGCGACGGGCCTGTAGGTCAGGCAATTGAAGCTCGATGAACTTTTCAAGCCGAGACAGAAGCTCTGGAAGATTGTTCATATCAGACCTCGATCGGGAATGACCGTTGCCTATGCGCAGTAATGCTTGAGTGCAATGAGGTGATCTTAAAAAACTGAATGTTGATTTGTAAGGTGCCTCCTAAAAAGTTGGATCTGACGTAGGCTCTCTTTTTGCTGTCTGCTAATCTTCAGTTTGAGGGGATCGACGATGTCGAAACGAAAGCAGCATGCCCCTGAGTTCCTTGCGCCCGGTGGCCGCGATCCCGGCCTCGGCCTTAAGCTGGTCGGCCCGCCCGGCGGTGGCGATCATGATCCGCGTCGCCACCTCGGGCCGGTCGCTGGCGATGTTGCGCGTCTCCGTCCGCGCCACCCGCTGCGACAACGCCGTATGCGGCTTTGCCGCCATGCTCAGGATTGAAGTTCTTCATGCAGAAGCGGTGTTATGCGCCGGAAGGCGCAGTGGGGCGGGGATCAGCCAGGGGTTGTGGGGCGGTTGAGCCGCTCCAGGAGCTGCCTAGAGGCCCTGAAATGCATGTACCGCTTGGGCGCCACCGCAAAGGCCTCGCCGGTTCTCGGGTTTCGACCCGTCCGGGCGACCCGGATCTTGCTGGAGAAACTCCCGAACCCGCGCAGCTCCACCCGATGATCTTGGCTCAGGGTCTCGGCGATCTCGTCCAGGATCGTGTCGAGTGCAGTTTCCACGGCATGAGCGGGCAGATGCGAATGCGCCTGACGAAGCTTTGCAAGCAGCTCTGAACGGCTCATCTGGCCTCTTCCTGGGTTTCACAGGGGCATGAATAAGCCTCTTTGATGCTGAGGCCCGCCGTTTTAACTATCAGTCCCGCTATGAGATCCGGACATTGTACCTATCGTTTGTTTGCCGACGGTTCAGGACTTTATTTTAGGCGCCGTAATTTATGCCCCACAGCGGAAAAAGCAGAAAAATACCGGGTGCTGCTGTGTCCCTATTCCCTTTATTTCTAAGCTTTGTGAATATAGGGAAAACACTGAAGATAAAAGCAAGGATACCCATGTCTGATCTTGATTTTGACACGATGAGCCTGGACGAATTGAAGCGTCTCAAGCGGGACCTCGACAAAGGCCATTGCCAATTTTGACAAACGGCGCAAATCTGAAGCCAGACGCGACCTTGAGGAAAAAGCCCGCGAATACGGGTTTTCTCTGTCCGAGCTTGCAGGGGCCAAAACGACAAAGCGCGGCACCGTCGCCCCGAAATACCGCAACCCCGGCAATCCGGAGCAAACCTGGACCGGACGTGGCCGGCAGCCAACCTGGTTTCGGAATGCTATCAAGGCCGGGACCGAGCCGGATGATCTCAAGATCTGACGTTGTGCAGAATGTTTGAGCCGGAAACTAGCCGGCCCAACCCACGATTTCGAACACAGGGCTATGCAGAAAAAGTGCACAGAAAGGGAATCAGCCGAGGTGTTGTAAGGCGGAAAACAATTATCAGCACAAAAACAACAAGTTTCCCATCTTAATAATAACGAATATATGGAGTATGAAAATGAAAAGGGTTACGATTCATCTTGGCCATGGCAAAACAGGAACCTCCGCGCTTCAAACTATTCTTGCTAAAAATCACGAAAATCTTAAAGATAAGGGCGTTCTGTACCCTTATCACCCGTCATTTGAGCAAGCTAAAAAGGGATGGGTCAGCGCAGGAAATATAAATACTGATATAGAGGGTTGGGCGCAAAATTTAGTATCAGAGATAGTCGAAAAAACAGAATATAAAGATTATATTTTTTCTAGCGAAGTCGCTTTTTGGAAAATGGATGGGGCATATCAATTTTTTAAGGAAATTTCAAAATACATTCATTGTAGATTTATAATATGTGTCAGAGAGCCAATAGAAATGGTATCATCGGCTTACATGCAGGCGGTAAAAAGAGCCGGTTATATAGGAAGTGTAACAGAATTTATCTCCAAAGAACATCACCTTTCTCAAGCATCACATGTTCTACGTGCCCTATCTCGAAATGAATTAGACGTGACTGTTATAAATTACTCGTCAGATCCTAGCTCTAGCAACTTTCAAATTTTGGATGCTATGGAAGTTCTGCAATTAATTGATTTAGATTTACCGTCTGCAAAAAAGATTGTTAATAGATCTCTTACTCAATCTGAACTTATGGCCATCCGCTTCATAAATAAATTTTTCGGACCATCTATAGGAAGAGAGGCTGCTGACGCTCTAGTGAATATGCTTCCAGATGTTAAAGCTGATAAAATATTAATTCCTTACCGGGATCAAATAGACTTCATTGAAAAAGTTCGTCCCGCGGCTGATGAAGTGAATAATTACTTGCCAAAAAATCAGCGACTTCAACTGGTTCCTCAAAGTGAAGAGAATGTTTTTTATGATCAACTACTTGAAGAAGACCAAGCCTCAGTTATAAAGGGGGTTTTGAGTAAATATATTAATAATTAAAAAACATGGAAGCCCGTTTCCGAAAATAAACCAGCTGGCATAAGCAAGATAAGGTGGTTACCGAAAGAATACCTTAAATCGGATCTTTGTAAAAATTTATTCGATTATTGACCGTATAAGGAAAAAGAAAAATCACCTTCTAATACGTTAGCTGTTGGCGTGATAGTGCGCCATCCAGTCCCAGGATCTCCTCGTTCTCGGGCCAAAAAGTTTTGATATCCACACTCCTGAATAAATAATTCAAAATATCCAGGCCAATTACTTTCACAAGGAAACAGAGGGTTTGGAGACTTACCCATTAGGCCTCGGCGAAACAGACGACGAAGGACAACCTCAGTTTCAGTTCCTGCCAAGTATCCTAGCGTAGAAAACGAGTTAGTTCCATGGATACGATAACTATAATGTTCCTGTTTAACTACTACAGGTTCAGTATAAAATAAAGACTGCAAAATAAAGTCCCAGTCGTGACAGTATTTTAGCGGTAGAAATGGGCCTGCGCGATCATAAAGTTTACGGGTAAAGAGAAGATTTCCTGTAGAGATGGCTTGATTGGACCTCAAAAGAGAAAATCCAATGCTAATATCATTCTTTAACGCGATGGATTGACGTACGGCCAAAAGGCGAAAAAACGGATCTAGTTGCATAGGTTTTTCTGAATCGAATATTACTTTGACAAAAGAAAATCCTAGTTCAGATCCATTTTCGGATAAAGCTTCCATGAGCATGCTAATTCGGTGAGGATGATATAAATCGTCCGAATTTATAATAGCAATATGACTGCCATTAGACGCACAGATCCCACGATTGATAGAGGCATGGGCGCCCATATTAAAATCGTTTTGTAATAGTATTACATTACAAAATCGGTTTGCAAATGAAGTATTTAAAAGAGTTTCAGCCTGTAAATAGGACGAATCAGTGGATACGTCATCCACCACCACAAGTTCAATATTTTTATAATTTTGATCGTGTATAGAAACCAAACAGTCTAAAAGGTATTCTTCATGGCAATAGGAAGGGACAATAACACTAACTAAGTCATCAGTATTTGAGAAATTTTTCATTATATTATCCGATCTCTAGATAGCAAGAAGTGAGAACTGCGAGAGCTTTTCGTGGGTCATGCATATCAGGTGCAAGTATCTCGATCTCGTAACGTCCCGCCGCAATACCCTGTAACGATCCTTTAAATTGAATTCCGCTTTTATTTGCACCCTCGCCCAATGACATCGCAAAAGCAACATCATGACGATCCTCTATAACAGTAATAGGCGCTACGTATCTCTGCATACTTGTGGTGTTTCGAAGTGCAAGCAGGGGATGTTGCAATGCAGTGCCGGAGATCAACACCCAACCCCGCAGGGCTATTCCGTGGTGTTTTCCAACAATTATATCGACATTACGAACGGGAATATGCGAATTGATATTTTCGAGATGAACCGTGGCGTCTCTCGAAACCTCTACACCTGTTAACAAAGGCGGGGCTAAAATAAACGCGCTCTCTTGTTGTACAGACGGCTTTGAGCCCGAAGCAGTCAAAATTTTCATCAATGCCTTATTTGTTGTAATAAGACTTTCTACATATCGACGTGTCGCCGATAGAGAATCTTGTTCGCTATCAACCTCCTCGGTTAAAAACGGTGCCATTGCTATAGCTTCAGGCATTAATGCATTACGAACGGCACGTAAATTAGCATGGCCATATTTTCGGTCAGGTTCTAAATGCGTTCCTTCGGCCCATTCGTTCCAAGCATTAACAAATACAAGTCGTTGCCCCTCCGGGAGGCGATTATAGGCATCGAGGACTAAGAATTTTATCCAAACTTCAAATAGGGCTGGTGAGGATTCAGAGAAAACATTGCCTGCTTGGCCTTTACGACTTGTATTATCCCAAGAAGGCATTGCTGTACGAAAATGAGTGTGGATAGGTTTCTGTCGCGCTATCTCACCATGTACAACTTCTGGATAGCTATAAATGCTGCCTGTATAGGTTGGGGCTAAGTCGGGAATGCGGTTATTAACTTCTCCTGACGTAACTCCATGAGGCGGGAATTGGCAGCTACTATCACAGCCAAAATCGAATGGGTTATTTAGACCAAATGACTCCACCATGCAGATATGCAAATCTGGAAAGCCCTCGGCTTTTACAATTTCACGCCAACGCTTTATAGTTTCAATGGGATTTTCCATTAGCGATATGCGGTAAATTTGGAGTAAAGGTGCGCCATCGATTTTTATATAGCGCTCTGAGTGAAAATATTTAAGGCACGACTGAATGAAAGCAACGTCATTTTCATAACTGTGCTGCTGTGCTATTAGAACCTCTTTTTCTGAACCATCCCAACGACGTGACCAGCTTTCATTGGCCCAACACAAACAAAAATCAAAATCATAATTTTTTTCTACGTGACGGTCGATTGGCAGCGTCATGAGAGTCTCGCCAGAAAACCAGTAATAATAATAACAGAATCCTGATACACCATATTTCTTAGCAAGGTCGATTTGATCATGTTGAACTTGCTCAAGCCGCAAGTCATAAAATCCCATATCGGCAGGGAGATGGGGCTGATAATGATCTTTAAAATATGATTGGGCAGAAGCTACATTAGTCCACTCAGTGAATCCTGTGCCCCACCATTCATTGTTTTCTCCAAATGGATGAAACTGCGGAAGGTAATAAGCTATCACTTTAACTGGGTTTTCATCTCTGACGAATGGTATCGACAAGAGTTCATCTCGTAATTTTATACGGCTGCTTTCGCCTCCAATAAATTTATTGGCGTAATTAAAAATTGCTTTGTATAGGTCTTCCCGAATAATTTCGTTTAGTGTAGGTGAAAATGGCAAATAAACATTTTCGCCTTTAATTTTAACGCGCAAAATTTCATTGGCTGGGATTCGCGTCCGATCATCGCCCTTAATGTTTTTTATTATTTTCTGCGCAGCTCTTGGATTGATATTGCGCAGAGGTATTGAAAATCCTGACTTTACTGGGACATTAATAAATTTTGATATGTCCGGACGGACAATGCTACAAACGCCCGTTAAGGCTAATTCACCAAATATAAATACTTCTACTTCAATTGGCCGTATAAGGTTTTTACAGTCAATAACCCACCCATATACCCATTCAGAATTTAGGTTATCAACGGCCCCTCTCCAGCGTGGTCCAGATATTATATTATCCAAGTCCCAGTTAATATCTAACATTGCAAACTTAGCCTTCTATTAATTTCAAATTGCGACAACGCTAATCGCAATGGAAATTGACGCTATTGTGACTGGCGAGTTAACCATGATCAACTCGCCTAATAGCTGTTCTAAGCGGTCGAGGTCAACTAGGCTCCAGACACATTTAGTATTAAAATGAGACAGGACGGTTGCCGCGAGGATAATTGCTGGAGAAGAAGGCTTACGAACATCGGTCGTATCGGCTTGCGACCCGCCACCAGCCCCCGCGGCGACCGAACATGATCTCAACGCGGCTACTCCCCTTATCGTATTTGAGAGCTTTTTGCGGGATTTCCGGTCAAGGATGCATACCTTTACCGCCTGTCTGTCAAAGCTTCTATGATCCAGGCGGTGTCATAGCCTCTGTCGGCCGGACGCTGGCCCGCTTCCATAAAACTATTTCAGCAGGGCCGCGCCAGGATAATTGCTGACTTGACTTACCAACATATAGAACCAGTTCGGCCGCCCCTTAGAATCTGCGACGGCGTGGGTAGTTGCCGATCGCCGATGTAATGCGCGCGACCCTTTATTGCCTTTCTTAATTGCAGAGGCCAAAGAGCCCCTACCACCCATGATCGTGGCCGTCGTCGCGCTCATGGGCACGGCGCTCCTGTTCCTGCACCCTCTCCCGCGCCTCCCGCTCGGCAGCTTCGCGCTGCGCCTCCAGCCGGCGCTCGGCCTCGAGATCCCGCGCCAGCCCATCGGCTGCGGCCGATGCGCCGGGGGCTGCGGCGGCGAAGAAGTCTCCCCAGGCATCGGCAGGCGCGACCCGCTGCACCGCCTCACGCACCTGTTCCGCCGCCCGTTCCGCGACACGCTCCAGCCAGGCGCGGCCCTTCTCGGCCAACTCCTGCGCCACGCGGGCCACCTCGACGGCCTGTTCCTTGATCTCGCGCCAGACCTGCACGGCAGCGACCTCGATGCCGCGCTCCTTGAGCTGCCACGCCCCGGCAGAAAGCTGCGGCAGGGGCTGACGGTCCAGCGAGAC
>NZ_VDDC01000007.1:0-232551 GCF_006239215.1 Paracoccus haeundaensis | reverse complement strand
GATGACGAAACGGGCGCTGAACAGCGCCTGCCCCAGAAACCCGATCCCAAGCCAAACCGTCTGTCCCGTCATCCGCCTCGTCGTTGCAGGACAGCTATGCCACGCGAGGCTTGCAGGAAGCGTGCAGTCGAGAGCTTGGATGCGCCGAACTGCATCGTCGATCGCCGGGCGTCTTCCAAAAGGCCGGTCATCGAATGGCCGGGGCCATCCCTCAGGTCATGACAGTTGCAACACCGGGCCGCTGATAGGCCGTGGAATCAGGGGCTGCGCTGGCCCGGACGCCCCATTATGGTTTCAGTCGGATGCGCCCCCCCACCCAGGCGGTATCGACTATCTATGGTCAGTGGAGGCCAACTGGCGGGGCATGCTCACCGCCGTGATCGGGCCAACTCATCTTAGATAGGGGGACGTTGCGAAGTGGTTAAGCTGCCATCCTGCTGTCCCGCCATCCAATGAACTGCGTCGCATGACAGGGACCAGCCCTGTATCGGGCCGGTCCATCGGGTGCGACGCGACGCCCTGTCATGGGGCGCCGCGGAGGGGACTTAGGCCTGATCGGCCGTCGCGTCCATCGGGGGATAGTCCACATAGCCTTCGGCACCGCCGCCATACATCGTGGACTCGTCGGGCTTGGTCAGGGGCGCGCCGGCCTTCATCCGCGCGACCAGGTCGGGGTTCGCGATGTAGGGGCGACCAAAGGCGAAAAGGTCCGCCTTGTCCTCTTCCAGCCGCTTCGTCGCCAGGTCCAGGTCATAGCCGTTATTGGCGATATAGGTGCGCGAGAACCGCTGGCGCAGGCTGTCGAAATCGAACGGCGCCACGTCGCGCGGGCCGCCGGTCGCGCCCTCGACAACGTGGATGTAGACCAGGCCAAGCGCCTCCACCCCGTCCACGATATGATCGAACTGCGGCTGCGGATCGCTGCAGGACACCCCGCCGGCCGGAGAGACCGGAGACAGGCGGATGCCCGTGCGGTCCGCGCCGATCTCGGCCACGACGGCTTGGGCCACCTCCAGCATCAGCCGGGCGCGGTTCTCGACCGAGCCGCCATAGGCGTCAGTGCGCTTGTTCGCGCCGTCCTTGGCGAACTGGTCCAGCAGATAACCGTTGGCCCCATGGATCTCGACCCCGTCGAAGCCCGCCTCGATGGCGTTGGCCGCAGCCTGGCGAAAATCGTCGACGATGCCCGGGATCTCGTCCAGGCGCAGGGCGCGCGGGGTCGAGGTCTCGACAAATCCGCCGTTCACGAATGTCTTGGTTTCTGCCGCGATCGCAGAGGGGGCCACGGGGGCCGCGCCGCCCGGCTGCACATCGACATGCGACACCCGACCCACATGCCACAGTTGCAGGAAGATGCGCCCGCCCTTGGCATGGACCGCATCGGTGACCTTGCGCCATCCGGCGATCTGTTCGGGCGTATAGACGCCGGGCGTGTCCTGATAGCCCTGCGCCTGCGCCGAGATCTGCGTCGCCTCGGCGATGATCAGCCCCGCGGTCGCGCGCTGCGCGTAATATTCGGCCGCATGGGGTCCGGGCACCAGGCCTTCCGCGGCGCGGTTGCGGGTCAGCGGTGCCATGACGATGCGGTTCGCCAGGCGCAGGGGGCCAAGGTCATAGGGCTGAAAGAGCGTGTTCTGGTTCATCGTTTCCGCTTTCCGGGTGTGATTGGTCATGGTCGTTCAGGGCAGGTAACGCGCAGCCGGCGGAATGTTTTCAGGGGCGTGAAATTATTGCCTGACGCACGGTGTCGCAGCATCCGCAGCCCGGGCGATGGGGGGCTGACAGCCGCGGCACAGGGCGGACGGTCTGGGCTTGGTAGAGCATGCGCGTCGCCTGAGCCATTGCCAGGGGCGTTTCCGTTCCCTCATCGGGGCATGGTCAGCTGCTTGCAGACCCCTCACTGATCATGAGTCGGACCCTCGCCATAGCGACGCGATGACGGGGACGTTGGCAGCGCGCGGTCGGTTTAGGGCGCCGGCTGCCGAACCCCGGCATGACCTCTGGCAGCCGGGGTTTGTCCAGGCATGGCATGATGCATGACCATCTCAACAGGGAAGGGTGCCCGCCACGATTGGTCGCGTCGCAAACGCCAGCCACGACGGGCCTTGCGACGACAGCTGGTCGTGCGCCTGCTGTTCACCTTGCCGCCAGACCGACAGACCAAAGCCTAGGGCATACGGATCCGCTGACGGTCGGCAAAGGCGCGGGCCTCCTGCGGGGCCAGGCCGAGGCCGGTGGCGCGGACCAGCGCGGCCCAGTCCCGGTCCGGCCATTCCTTCCGGGCCAGGTCCAGCAGGTCGAGGCCCTCCGTCAGGGCGGTTGCGCAAAGCTGACCGACCCTGCCTGCGACAGAGGCCCGGCCCAGGCCCAGTTCGGCCAGGACCGCGAATGTCAGCGCCTCGGCATGGATGGTGCCGGACCCGCCACCCAGGTCGCGCTCCATTGCCTGGGGGTCAGGGGTCAGCCGGTCCAGGACATCCTGCGTCAGCCGCAGCATCGCGCCCAGGCTGACGCAGATCTGCGGCAGGGTCAGCCATTCGGTGAACCACGCCGCACCGTCGCGGTTCTGCCGATGCACCCCCGCCGCCCCGAAGACCGATGCCAGCCCGATCACCTGCCGCGCCAGGGCAGCCAGCGCCGAGGGGCCGACCGGGTTCTGCTTCTGCGGCATGGTCGAGGATGCCCCCCCGCCCTCGATCCGCACCAGGGCCAGGCCCGACTGTGTCATCAGCAGCAGGTCCTCGGCCAGCTTGGCCAGGGCGACGGCCACCGCCGCAGCCCAATCCGCCAGCCGGCCCAGCCCCGAACGGTCGGAATGCCAGCCATGGCCGGGATCCGACAGGTCCAGCGCCCGCGCAAGACCCGCCCGCACGGCCGGGCCCTGCGGCCCCATCGCCGACAATGTGCCCGCCGCCCCGGACAGCGAGACGCGCAGCACCGCGTTACGAACCCGTGCCAGATCCTGTGCGTGATCCAGCAGGGGCCATCCCCAGCTGGCCGCGACCGCGCCAAAGCTGGTGGGTGTCGCCGTCTGGCCATAGGTCCGCGCGGCCATGGGCAGGGTGGCGTGCCGATCCGCCAGCGCGGCCAGCTGGGTCAGAACGGCATCCAGGCGGGCGCCCCACAGGTCCAGCATGGGGCGCAGGCGCAGGGCCAGCGCGCTGTCCATGATGTCCTGACTGGTGGCGCCCCAGTGCAGATGCGCGGCCGCGGGCTCGCCGGCCATCTGCCGCCGCATCTCCTGGACCAGGGCGGGGACGGGGACGCCGTTGCGGGCGGTGGCCTGGGCCAGGGATGCCGGATCGATCAGCAGGCGACGGCTGACCGCGGCGATGGCCGGCCCGGCATCGGGGGGGATGACCCCAAGCTGCGCCTGAACCTGGGCCAGCGCGACTTCGACCCGGATCATCGCGTCCAGTTCGGCCTCGGCCGTGAACAGCGCCTGGGTGTCCGGGTCGCCGAACAGCATGGCATAGAGGGGGTTGCCGGCCGCGGTCATGGCCCGACCGTGGCGGGGCTGCGCACCGCCTGGCGGTGCGGGCCGTGGGTCGGCGGTGGCAGGGGCGACTTACGCCCCGTCGTGACATGTACCTGTGTCATGAAACGGTCTCTGGCAGGTTCAAAATCGCGCGGGCCTGCTGCCATGTCGCCACCGGTCGGCGATAGCGGTCGCACAGGTCCACCACCCGCCGCACCAGCGCCGCGTTGGACGGTGCCAGGCGCGTGCGGTCCAGGCGCACGTTGTCCTCCAGGCCCGTGCGGGCGTGACCGCCAGATGCCACGGCCCATTCGTTCAGGACGATCTGGTTCGGGCCGATCCCCGCCGCGCACCAGGGCGCATTCGTGCCGAACAGCCGCCGGACCGTGGCGATGTAGTAATCGAACACGTGGCGGTCGACCGGCATCGCATTCTTGACGCCCATCACGAACTGCACATAGGGCCGGGTGGTCAGTCGCCCGTCCTGCCACATCGCATGGGCTTGCAGGATGTGGGACAGATCAAAGGCCTCGATTTCGGGCATGACGCCGTGGGCGGCCATCTGCGATGCCAGCCAGTCCACCAGGTCGGGGCTGTTTTCATAGACGCGGGTCGGAAAGTTGTTCGACCCGACCGACAGGCTGGCCATGTCCGGCCGCAGCGGCAGCATGCCGCCCCGGTCGCGGCCTGCGCCCGACCGCCCGCCGGTGGACAGCTGCACGATCATGCCGGGGCAATGCCGGCGAACCCCCTCCAGCAGGCTGGCAAAGCGGTCGGGATCGCTGGTGGGCTTGCCCTCGTCGTCGCGGACATGGGCGTGAACGATGGCGGCGCCCGCCTCGAAGGCCTCGTGGGTCGATTCGACCTGTTCGGCGATGGTCACGGGAACGGCCGGGTTGTCGGCCTTGGTCGGAAGGCTGCCGGTGATGGCCACGCAGATGATGCAGGGGTCAGACATCGAGAAATACCGTTTCCTTGTCACCTTGCAGGTGAATGTCGAAGTGATAGTGGCCGTCGGCGCCACGGGCGATCAGGGTGTCGCGGCGATGCGGCTGTTCGATCAGGGACAGCACCGGGTCGGCGGCGTTGTCCTGATCGGCGAAATACATTCGCGTCTGCAGTCCGGTGTTGATGCCCCGCGCGACCAGCCACAGCGACAGGTGCGGCGCCTGCATGCGGCCCCGCGGCCCCGGCACGGCGCCGGGCAGGACGGTGTCCAGCGTGAACTGCCCGGTGTCGAAATCGGGCACCACGCGCGCCCAGTGCCGGAACCCCGCGGCGGCCCCCGGCTGATCGGGGTAGAGCCCGGCCGCGTCGGCCTGCCAGACCTCGATCAGCACGTCCCGGACCGTTGCGCCCATGCCGTCGAAGACGCAGCCGGTGACGCGGATGCGCGGGCCGGGCACGTCGTCGGGCATGGGGTCAAAGCCCAGTTCGGTGTCATAGATGTCGAATCCCGCCGCCCGCGGGGCCAGCCCGATATGGACATAGGGTCCGGCGGTCTGGGACGGGGTCTCCTTGAGGTAGTTCAGCGGCTGCGGCATGTCAGTTTCCCTCCGGCCGGTTCTCGAAGACGGTCGACCGCCGCCCGCGCAGCACGATGTCGAACCGATAGGCCAGACAGTCCAGCGGCACCGCCTGGTTCAGGTCCAGCGGGGCGATCAGCGCGTCGATGGCGCGGGGATCGGGGATCGCCTGCACGATCGGGCAATGCGCGATCAACGGGTCGCCCTCGAAATACATCTGGGTGATCAGGCGCTGCACGAAGGCCGTGCCGAAGACCGACAGGTGGATATGCGCGGGCCGCCAGTTGTTGACCCAGTTGCGCCACGGATAGGCGCCGGGCTTGATGGTCCGAAAGGCGTAATGGCCCTGATCGTCGGTCAGAACCCGCCCGCAGCCGCCGAAATTCGGGTCGATCGGCGCCAGGTAGCCGTCCTTCTTGTGGCGGTATCGGCCGCCGGCATTGGCCTGCCAGATCTCGACCAGGGTGCGGGGGACGGGGCGGCCGTTCTCGTCCAGGACGCGGCCGTGAACGATAATGCGTTCGCCCACCGGATCGCCGTCCTTGGCATAGTTCGCGATCAAGTCGCCATCCAGGGGGGTGATGGCCCCGTGACCGAAGCGGGGGCCGGTCAGTTCCGACACGGTGCCCTCGATCGACAGCATCGCCTGTCGCGGCGACCGCGCGACCGAGGTCTTGTAGTTAGGGGCCAGCGCGGGCGGATGCCAGGTGCGGTCGCGTTGATAGAGCGTCATGCCTGTCCTCCTTCGGCATCGGCCTCGGCAAAGATTCGGCGGGCCAGGGCGATGGCGTGATTGGCGCGCGGGACGCCGGCATAGATGGCGACGTGCAGCAGCGCCTCCATCACGTCGTCGCGGCTGGTGCCGGTGTTCGGGATGGACCGCAGGTGCAGTGCCAGTTCGCCGTCGTTGCCGAGGCCCGCCAGCAGGGCGATGGTCATCATCGACCGCTCGCGCAGCGGAATCGTGCCGCGCGACCAGACATGGCCCCAGGCCGCATCGGTGATCAGCGCCTGGAACGGTGCGTCGAAGGGCGTCTGCGCGGCCTGCGCGCGGGCGACATGGTCCGGTCCCAGCACGCGTCTGCGGGTGGCAAGCCCGGTGTCGGACAATTCGGTCATGCGGCATGTCTTTCCAGAAAGGGGGTCATCAGCGCGGCGTGGGCGTCGGGCGTCTCGACGCAGGGCAGGTGGCCCGCGCCAGGGATCAGGTGGAAGGTCGCGCCGGGGATCAGGTCGGCGGTGGCGCGCACCATATCGGGGGGCGATGCGCCGTCGGCCTCGCCCGCGATAACCATCGTGGGCAGGCGCAGTGCGGCGCTGGCCTGCCGTTGATCGGCCCCGGCCAGCGCCCGGCAGGCGGCGACATAGCCGGCGGCAGGCGTGCGGGCCAACATGTTGCGCCACAGTGCCAGAGCGGGCGTCGCGCGGAAGGCGGGCGCGAACCAGCGTTCCATCACCGCATCCGCGATGCTGGCCATGCCGTCCCGTTCCACCGCCTCGATCCGGGTCTGCCAGCTGTCGGGCGTGCCAAGGCGCGCGGCGGTGTTGGACAGGATCAGCGCGCGGACCAGATCGGGCCGGTCGGCCGCCAGGCGCTGCGCGATCAGTCCGCCGATGGACAGGCCCAGCACGACCACCGGGCCGGGGGCCACGGCCTCGATCAGCGCGGCTGCGTCGGCGGCGTGGTCGGCGATGCGGTCTGCGCCGCCCAGATCGGACAGCCCGTGCCCCTGCTTGTCATAGCGCAGATAGCGCAGCCTTTGCGGCAGCAGCGGCAGGACCGCCTCCCACAGACGCAGATCCGTGCCAAGCGAATTGGCCATCAGCACCACCGGCGCGCCCGTTGGCCCGTCCAGCCGATAGTGCAGCGCGCCATAGGGGCGGGACAAGATTTGCATGGATACTCCTCCTGTCCATAACGTAACATGGGGGCAGGATCGCCGATAATGCAAAATCGGCAGCAAAGGATGCCCATATGATTATGCATCCCGGCATCAAGCTGCGCCATCTGCGGGTCTTCCTGGACATCGCGGCCCGCGGCAGCCTGACCGCGGCGGCGCGGGCGCAGGGCATCACCCAGCCCGCGCTGAGCCGCACCCTGGCAGAGCTGGAGGCCCTGCTGCAGGTGCCGCTGTTCCGGCGCGAGCGGCGGCGGCTGGTTCTGACCGATGCGGGCACGCTGCTGCGCACCCATGCCGCCGCTGCGCTGCAGATGCTGGAAAGCGGGGTCGCCGCGCTGCATCCGGTCGCGGGGACGGACCGATTGCGGGTGGGCATCCTGCCCACGGCGGCCACGCGGCTGTTCCCGCGCGTGGCGCTGCGCTTTCGCGAGATGCATCCGCATGTGACCCTGTCGGTCGAGACGGGGCCGCATCCGCATCTGATCCGCCTGCTGCGCGAGGGCGGGATCGACCTGATGATCGGGCGCATGCCGGCCGCCGCCGACATGGCGGGCCTGCGCTTCGATCACCTCTACGAGGATCAGATCGCGCTGGTGTCCCGCGCCGGGCATCCGTTCTGGGGGCAGCCGGTGCGTGACGTCCTGTCGGCCTGTCCGGTGATCCTGCCGCCGCAGGATGCGCTGATCCGCCGGGCGGTCGACGACTACTTGCAGGCCCGCAACCTGGCCGGGCTGCATCCCGCCTTCGAGACCGCGGCCCTGGCGGTGGGTCGGGGCATCCTGGCGGCATCGGACGCGCTGTGGTTCATCTCGCAAGGCGTGGTCGGGGACGAGTTGGACCAGGGCGCGCTGATCCAGTGGCCGACCGATGCGGGGTTCCTGACCGGCGCGGTCGGCCTGACGCGCCGGCAGGTCGGGCCGGAGAATGCGATGCTGGACGTGCTGACGCGCCTGGCGACAGACGGGGCACGGACCTATGCAGGATCGCGGGCGTCATGATTGCGTATGTCTTGCGGCGATGTCCCACGGCATGGGGCATGGTTGACGACGGCACGCGCCGGTGGCCTGCAACCCTCGACCTCATTGACCGCCCCCTGCGCATCAATGTTCTGAGGTGCTGCGACCGCAAGCGCGGTACACCGGCGGTATTTGCACTGTTTGTTGGAAGGTTCGGTGCTGTCATCGCGGCACGCAAGGCCTTTGGCTGCACTGTCATCTGGTACGCTGCGCGATCGAGGCTGTTTTTCCCCGTCTATCGCGGAGCACGGCACAACTGGCGGTTCGGACGCTTCCTCAAGTCAGGCGTGCTTGTGGCTTTGTCCGTCGTGACTTGGCCGTACGGCACCACGATCTGCCTTTGTCCATGCCGGGCAAAACGGCCAGTCACCTGCCGACAGGTTCGCCCTTGCAGACCCACAAACGATAGGTCCGATACGAGGGCCTACCCCCTGAGCAGTCGATGCCGCAGGGCGACGGGCTCTGCCGTCGGTTTCAGGGTGCCGCTGTGGCCGCTTGCTGGTGCGGGGCCACGTCGCGGATCAGCGCAACGGCCAGCGTTTGGGCCTGGTCGCGGATGTCGGGGATGGCGGTGATCTCCCAGAACGCTGCGCGCGATGCCGGGCCGATGACGCGGATGCGGGGGTCCGGGCGGCCGTCGGCGCCGATCAGGGCGCAGTCGGCCGCGACATCCAGACCGATGCGCACGGGATCGATGCGGGCGCGGCCGGTGGCCAGCAACTCGGCGACCAGTGGCGTCGCGTTGGCCCGCGGGTCGCGGCGAATGCCGCTGCAGTCGACGATCCGCGCCGCATCCAGCGTCAGGATCCGATCGGCCCCGCGCGGGCGCCAATGCGCGCGCAGGATCGCGCCTTCCCGGCTGGCCCCGTCGAAGCGGCCCGCCAGCTGCCGCATCTGGCCGCTGTCCAGCGCGCGCTGCAGGATGGCCGCGCTTTCCGGGGGCAGGCGGTGGCGGTGCACCTCCCACCAGGGGGCGGCGTGGCGCAGGAAGCGGGCGCGGTCCGCCACGGACATGGCACGCCACAGGGCCGGCAGGTGCGGGCGGGCGCCGTCGACCGCGTCGCGCCAGGTGCCGCCCTGCGCCTCGGCCCGGGCGGCAAGATCGCGCAGCCAGGACAGGACAGAGCTGACGGGCGCGCCCAGGGGCACCTCGGCGCGGGTGATCGACAGGGGCGCGCCCGTGGCGTGGACGCGCGGCAGCTGGGCGCGACGTGACAGGGCCACGATTTCCCCGCGATGGCCGTGGGACAGCAGGCTGATCGCCTGGTCGACCATCGACAGGCCGGAGCCGATGATGACCACGCGCCCGCCCTGGGGCGGGGGGGCGGCCTGCTGCCAGGCGCCGTGGACCAGCCCTGTCGGGTCCGGTTCGGGCAGGGCATGGCCGGTGGCCAGCACGGCCCGGTCGGCGGGAACGACCTGGCCGTCGTCCAGATGCGCCGCGACCCCGGCCCGCGTGGTGACCAGCCGGATGCATGTCGCGCGCAGACAGCGCAGCCGTCCGTCGGCCGACAGCGGCGCCAGCAGGTCGGTCATGTAGGCGCCATAGGTCGCACGGCCCACGAAGCAGGCGCCCGTCGCGCCGTCTCCGCGCGCGGCCAGCCAGCGGCGGAAATGGTCGGGATCGTCGGGAAAGGCGCTCATGTTGGCGACGCGGGTGTTCAGCAGATGGCCCGGATCGCTGGTCGAATAGGCCACGCCGCAGCCCAGCATGTGCCGCCCCTCGATCACGGTGACACGCAGGGGCGTGGCCGGGTCGCGCAGCAGATGGGCGGCCAACAGGACGCCGCTGGCGCCGCCGCCGATGATGACGACATGGGGCAGATGGGCCGCATGGGGCGCAGACGTGTCGGCCAGGGGGATGGTCTTCATGGCGGGCTCCTTCGCTTGGCTGCGGGGGCGGTCCTAGAGGGCGGCGATCAGCAGCCCCGTCCACAGGGCCAGGCTGGCACCGACCAGCGTGGGGACGATGCGGTCGGGACGGTCGGTGTCGCGGGGATGGGTGCGGCGCAGATAGGCCTCGGTCTGGATGTCGAACATGGCTACCTCGGGTCCGGTGATGGGGGTCAGGCCAGCCGTCGGGCGGGCAGGGACAGGGGGGCGGGGCGCGCGCCGAACAGGCGCCGCAGGACCCCGGGTCGCGCGGTGCGCGCCAGCAGGTCGTCGCGCAGCGCCTTGCCCGCGGGCCAGGGGCCAAAGCCCGATGCCGCATTGACATGGCCCGCATGGCCGATGTCGTGCAGGTCCGCGCCCCAATGCGCCGCCAGCTGTCGGCTGTGGTCGAAAGCCATCCACGGGTCGTTGCGGCTTGCCACCAGCGTCGCGGGCACGTCGAACCGTTCGCGCGGCAGGGCACCGAAACCGCGGGTGCGGTCCGAGGTGCCCGGATCGGCAGGCGCGACCAACAGCGCGGCGCGCACCCGCAGCCCTGGCCAGCGGGCCAGTAGATGCGCGATGGTCACCGCGCCAAGCGAATGGCCGACCAGGATGCTGTCGGGATGGGCCATGATGTGGACGGCCAGCGTGGCCTCCCAGACCTCGCGGACGGGACGGCCCGTGTCACCCATGTCCAGCAGCATCGCATTGGGATCGGTGCGCGCCCACCAGTCCTGCCAGTGCGGCGCAGGAGAGCCGTCGAGGCCGGGGACGATCAGGGCCTTGGTCATCGGATGTCTCCTTTTATCTCTCATAAGACTACAAGGATGGTCGTGTATTGCGATTCCAAAGATCACCCCGAAAAGGGAACAAGGTTCTATCGGTCGCGGGTGTTGACGGGATAGGCGGTGGTGTGGCGCAGCCGTTCCATCGCGAATTGCGATGTGACGTTCTTGATCGCTACGGCGTCGGTCAGCGCCCTGTAGAAGCGGTCATAGGCGGCCATGTCCGGCACCGCCACGCGCAGCAGATAGTCGATGTCGCCGGCCATCCGCCAGGCTTCCATGACCTCGGGCAGGGCGTCGATGGCGCGGGCAAAGGCCTCGCGCCATTCCGTGCCGTGGTCTGGCGCCTCGATGCCGACGAAGACGGTCAGGCCGAATCCAAGCATCGCCGGATCGGCCAGCGCCACGCGCCCGGTCAGCACGCCGTTCGCCTCCAGCTTCTGAATGCGCTTCCAGCAGGGGGTCTGGGACAGGCCCACCCTGTCGGCGATCTGCGCGATGGGGGTGGTGGCGTCTGCCATCAGCGTGGCGACGATCTTGCGGTCGATCAGGTCCAGGGGCGGGATCTGGGTCATCGTACGATTCCTTTCGCCGCCAGCATGCCGCAATAGAATATAATGTCTAGCGCGATTGTCGTTATTATCCGGGACCGCGCGATCCCGGCGCAGACATGTCCAATAAAAACCCCGCCGCCGGGTCGTCTTTTCTTTTCGCAGGGCGCGATCCGCCTTATATCCGCTGGACAGCGACGCAGTCCGGGGCAGGGTCATGATCACGCAAAAGATGAAATACGCGCTGAAGGCCCTGCTGGTTCTGGGCGACGAGGCGCGCAGCCCGCGTCCCGAGCCGCTGACAATCGAAGTCATTGCCAGGCGGTCGGGCACCCCCAAGCGGTTCCTGGAGCAGATCCTGCTGGAGGTGCGCAATGCCGGTGTCGTGGCCTCGATCCGTGGACGGTCGGGGGGGTACACGCTGATCAAGCGCCCCGAGGACGTGTCGATCTCGGAGCTGCTGCGGCTGATCGACGGGCCGATCGCGCCCCTGCCGTGCCTGTCGCGGCGTGCCTATCAGCGGTGCGAGGACTGCACCGACGAGGCCAGCTGCCGCCTGCGTCGCGTGTTCTCGGAGGTGTTCTGGTCCTATCTCATCCTGATCGAATCCCTCAGCCTGGCTGACATGCTGGGCACGCCCGACGTGGCGCAGGCGGTGCTGCAGGACGGCGCGCCCGCCTGAGCCGACTGCGATCGGGCGGTTTCGGAGAATAATCATCTCTTTTCACGACCGAAATAGGCGTGATTCTTCCTTTGCTAAACACGAGTATCCCTGTCGTTATTAAGGTATCGCAGCGCCGCACCCGGCCCGAACCGAAAGGGATGACCCGATGACCTCGACCCACCCCCTGACCCATGGCCGCCCGGCGCTGTGCGCCGTGACGCTGATCGACCGCCGCACCGGCCGCCCGCACCGCGTGAACGGCGCGGCCCTGGTCGCGCTGAGCCGCGACCCCCACAGCGCCGCGGCCGAACTGCTGGCCGGGCGCGACGCCCGGCTGTGGGATGCCCGCATCCAGCCGCTGCCCGCCAGCGCCCGCTGACCCGGACAGGCCGGCCCATGACCCCGATCGCAGCCAGCATCCCCGCGCAGACCGGCGGCCCGGACGCGGCCACGGCCCCCCAGACCCGGCGGACCGCGCCGGGCTGGTGGCCGACCGGCCGCCTGACGCCCACCGGAATCTGACCCATCCCATCACGAGGACCATCATGTTCATCCGCCCCGCCATCCTGTCGCTGCTGCTGGCGCCCGCCGTCCATGCGCAGGATCTGCTCAACGTCAGCTATGACCCCACGCGCGAGCTCTATCGCGACGTCAATCAGGCCTTTGCCGCCCATTGGCAGGCCCAGGGCCATGATGCCCCGACTATCGAGACCAGCCATGGCGGGTCGGGCGCGCAGGCACGATCCGTGATCGACGGCCTGAACGCGCAGGTGGTGACGCTGGCGCTGGCCAGCGACATCGACCAGATCGCCACCGCCGGAAAGCTGCCAGCCGACTGGCAGTCGCGCCTGCCGCACAATTCCAGCCCCTATACCTCGACCATCGTGTTCCTGGTGCGCGACGGCAATCCCAAGGGCATCCAGGATTGGGGCGACCTGACCGCCGAGGGGGTCGAGGTGATCACACCCAACCCCAAGACATCGGGCGGGGCGCGCTGGAACTATCTGGCAGCCTGGGCCTGGGCCCAGAAGAACGGCCGCGATCCGGCCGCGTTCGTGGGCCAGATCTTTGCCAACGTGCCCGTTCTGGACACCGGCGCGCGCGGCTCGACCACGACCTTTGCACAGCGCGGCATCGGCGACGTCCTGCTGGCCTGGGAGAACGAGGCCTATCTGGCGCTGGCCGAACTGGGCGAGGATCAGTTCGACATCGTCGTTCCCAGCCTGTCGATCCTGGCCGAGCCGCCGGTCGCCCTGGTCGATGGCAACATCGCCGACGACGCGCAGCGCGAACTGGCCAGCGCCTATCTGGACTACCTCTATACCCCCGAAGGGCAGGCCTTGGCCTTCAAACACTACTATCGCGCGTGGGACGCCAGCGCCGCCGACCCCGCGGATGTCGCCCGCTTCCCCAAGCTGGAGCTGGTCACCATCGACGACCTGGGCGGTTGGGCCAAGCTTCAGCCCGAGCATTTCGGCGACGGCGGCATCTTCGACCAGATCTATGTGGCGAAATGAGTGGCCGACCCCTCATCAGCCGTACGGCGATGCCCGGTCTCGGCCTGTCGGCCGGGATCACCCTGTTCATGCTGACGCTGGTGGTGTTCCTGCCCATCGGCGCGCTGCTGTGGCAGGGCGCGGCCTTCGGCCCGGCGGCCGTGTGGGACACGATCAACCGCGAGCGGGTCTGGGCGGCGCTGTGGCTGTCCTTCCGGCTGTCCTTCCTGGCGGCCTGCTTCAACCTGATCTTCGGGGTGATCCTGGCCTGGGTGCTGGTGCGTTACCGCTTTCCGGGCCGGCGCATCGTCGATGCCGCGGTCGATCTGCCCTTCGCACTGCCCACCGCGGTGGCGGGCATCGCGTTGACCGCGCTTTACGCGCCGAACGGAGTGCTTGGCAGCCTGGCCGGTGATCTGGGCTGGCGCATCGCCTATACGCAATGGGGGATCTGGCTGGCGCTGGTCTTCGTGGGCCTGCCCTTCGTCACCCGCACCGTCCAGCCGGTGATCGAGGAGATCGAGACCGAGGTCGAGGAGGCCTCCGCCACGCTCGGCGCGTCGCGTTGGCACACCCTGCGCCACGTGATCGCGCCGATGCTGATGCCCGCCGCCCTGACCGGGTTCGCACTGTCGCTGGCGCGTGCGGTCGGCGAATACGGGTCGGTCATCTTCATCGCGGGCAACATCCCGTTGCGCACCGAGATCGCCCCCCTGCTGATCGTGATCCAGCTGGAGGAGTACAATTACGGTGCCGCCGCCGCGATCGGCCTGGCGATGCTGGCGATCAGCTTCGCCATGCTGCTGGCGATCAACCTCATCCAGATCTGGTCACGCCGGAGGATCGGTCATGTCTGACGCCACCCACCCCTTCCGCCGCGCGACCGAGGAAACACCCGCCGCCCGGTGGGCACTGATCGCCGTCGCGGTGGGGGGCCTGGCCCTGCTTGTCGGCGCCCCGATGGTCATCGTCTTTGCCGAGGCCCTGTCGCGGGGCTGGGCCGCCGCGGTCGCAAGCCTGGCCAGCCGCGACGCGCAATCCGCGATCCGTCTGACGCTGCTGATCACCGCCATCGCCGTGCCGCTGAACGCGGTCTTCGGCATCGCCGCCGCCTGGTTCGTCACCAAGTTCGACTTTCGCGGCAAGGCCTTCCTGATCACCCTCATCGACCTGCCCTTCAGCGTCAGCCCGGTCGTGGCGGGCCTGTGCATCGTGCTGCTGTTCGGGGCGAATTCAGCCATCGGCGGCTGGCTTGTGGCCAGCGGATACCCGATCGTCTTTGCCGTTCCGGGGATCGTGCTGGCCACGGTCTTCGTGACCTTCCCCTTTGTCGCGCGCGAGCTGATCCCCGTGATGATCGAGCAGGGCCGCGCCGAGGAGGAGGCCGCGCTGACGCTTGGCGCATCGGGCTGGCGGGTGTTCCGCACGGTGACGCTGCCCAACATCCGGTGGGCGCTGCTGTACGGCACGCTTTTGTGCACCGCCCGCGCGATGGGCGAATTCGGTGCGGTCGCGGTCGTGTCGGGCAAGATCCGCGGCCAGACCGCGACCATGCCGATCACCATCGAGATGTTCTACAACGAATACCTGTCGGTCGCGGCCTTTTCCATGGCGGCGCTGCTGACGGGGTTCGCGCTGCTGACGCTGCTGCTCAAGACCGCGCTGGAACTGCGCCATGCCGACGCGCTGTCGGCCACCCGCCGCCATTAGGGAAGGACAACCCATGCATATCCAGATCGACGAGATCGCCAAGGAATTCGGGACCACCACCGCGTTGCATCCGGTGTCGCTGTCCATCCCCTCGGGGGCGCTGGTGGCGCTTCTGGGGCCATCGGGTTCGGGCAAGACCACGCTCTTGCGCATCCTGGGCGGGCTGGAGTTCCCGACCTCGGGGCGGGTGCTGTTCAACGGCCAGGACGCCACCGGCATGACCGTCCAGGACCGGCGCGCGGGCTTCGTGTTCCAGTCCTATGCCCTGTTCCGCCACATGACGGTGTTCGAGAACATCGCCTATGGCCTGCGCGCCCGACCCCGCGCCAGTCGCCCCCCCAAGGGCGAGATCGAGCGGCGGGTGCTGAAGCTGCTGGACCTGATCCAGCTGCCGCAGATCGCCGCCCGCTATCCGACCCAGCTGTCGGGCGGCCAGCGCCAGCGCGTGGCCCTGGCCCGCGCCCTGGCGATCGAGCCGCGCATGCTGCTTTTGGACGAGCCGTTCGGCGCGCTGGACGCCAAGGTCCGCAAGGAGCTGCGCCAGGGCCTGCGCGACATCCATGACGAGACCGGGCTGACCACCGTCTTCGTCACGCATGACCAGGACGAGGCGATGGCGCTGGCCGATCTGGTCGTCGTCATGTCCATGGGCCGGATCGAGCAGATCGGAAAGCCCCAGGACATCCGCACCCGCCCTGCCACCGCCTTCGTGCGCGAATTCGTCGGCGCTTGACGGACGCCCGTCGCGGGTCGATGTCCTGTCGGCGGCGGGTGGTCAGGTGTCGCGAATGCCGCTGCCGCCTCTTGCGAAATGCGGCCAACTCTGCTTGCAGTTGCGCAGACCAAATGCGGTTCGCGATGCTGCGATGACGGACAGGACACAGAGGCTGCGATGACCGGGACGACCCTGCGTGGCAACGTCTATGCGAACGCCATCGAGGCGCTGACAGAGCTTGCGGCGCGCAACGGCGCTGTCCCGTCGATCCAGGAGATCGCCGACCACATGGGCGTGTGCCGGGACCGGATCGACCAGCTGTTTCCCAGCATCCAGCACCTGCTGGTCGCGATGGCCGAAAGCGCGATGATGGTGCTGAACCAGACGCTGATTGACTGTGTCGCGGCCGCCCGCCGCGACGATCCGGTCGCGCAGTTCCTGGCCATCGCGAACGGCTATGTCGAATGGGCGCATCGCCATCCCCGCGAGTTCCGGATCGTCGGGTCGATGCCCGCCGGCAATTTCGAGGGCAACGAACGCCTGATGCGCTATGAGGCGTCGATCCACGAATTGATGAACAGGCTGCTGCAGCGGGCGCAGGCATCCGGCCTGATCGCGCGGGATCAGGACCTGGTGACCTTCGTTTCTGTCGCACACACCTTTGCCTATGGGGTGGCCAGCAAGATGCTGTTGGGCGATCTGGCCCGCTGGAACCCCGGATCGTCCGACATCGAGGCCGCCCGCACCAACATGCGCGTCTTCATCCTGCACCTGCTGCGCCCGTCGGGTCAGGCGGTCGCGTGACTAGGCGTGCAGCCGCCGCGCCGTCACGGGGCAGGGCCGACCGTCGAAGAAGATGTCCAGAATCGTCGTGAAGACCGTGGGGCCATCGACGGCGAACAGCGTGGCCGACGACCGCAGCTTGCCCGCGTCGATGGTGCCGAAGATCGCCTCGGCCGACCGGTCGTCATGGGCCAGAACGGCCTGCGCGCAGGCGACCAGGCGCGGACCAAGCAGCGGGTGCGCCAGGTACCGCCGCGCCTCGTCGCGGTCCGCTATGCCGTACAGGTGGGACATCGCCGACTGTCCCAATCCGCGCAGCTGCGGAAAGATGAACCACATCCAGTGGCTTTCCTTGCGGCCCCGCTCCAGTTCGGACAGCGCGACGGCATAGGCGCGGTCCTGCGCGGCGACGAACCGATCGAGGCTTTCGGGGTCCTGTGCGGGCGAATGACGGGTCATGGGGGTGCTGCCTTTGGGTTTCGGACGGGACATCGGGACAACGCCCCGACCGGCCTGCCGGGTTCACATGGCCCTGGCCGATGTCCGATGGGCATCGGCCCAAGGCGAACCGATCCGTTCCCGCCACGTTGACCCTGCAACGTGATGACGGAGGGGATCGGATGGATTGGGGCGCAATGTTCTTTCAGGGCTGGGAAGGCATCGTGCGGACGCTGCTTGTCGGCACCTTGGCCTATGTCGTGCTGGTGGCTTTTCTGCGCATCGCCGGCAAGCGCAGCCTTGCCAAGCTGAACGCCTTTGACTTCGTGGTGACGGTCGCCCTGGGCTCGATCCTGGCCAGCATCCTGCTGCAGGAATCCATCGCGCTGGCCGAAGGGGCCACGGCGATCGGCCTTCTTCTGCTGCTGCAGTTCATCGTCACCTATGGGTCGGTCCATTCCGCCACCTTCGCCCGGCTGATCCGGTCCGAGCCGAGCCTGCTGGCCCGCGACGGCCGGTTCTGCAGCGCCACGATGACCCAACAGCGGCTGACCGAGGACGAGATCATGGGCGTCGTCCGGTCGGCCGGGGCGCGCGACATCGCCGAGGTCCGCTTCGTCATCCTGGAGGCCGACGGCACCATCAGCGTGTCGCTGCAGCCGTGAGGGCGACCGGCGCGGGGCGTGATCGGAACCTTGCAATGCGCGCCTTTCCGCCCGAAGCATAAGCGATGAGAGAGCTTACCCTGCGCCAGGTCGAGGTCGTGCGCGCCGTCATGATCGCCGGCACGATCCAGGGCGCCGCCGATCTGCTGAACGTGTCCGCACCCGGGATCAGCCGGCTGATCAAGCATACCGAAAGCGGCCTTGGCATCCGGCTGTTCGAACGCAAGGCCGGGATATTCGTCCCCGCGACCGAGGCGCATGCGATCTTTGCCATGCTGGAGCAGGTCCACCGCCAGATGGACAACCTGAACGTCGCGGTCAGCGCGCTTCAGAAGGGGCACCGGTTCACGCTGTCCTTCGCATCCGCGCCCTCGATCGCGCAGTTCATCGCGGCGCGGGTCATCCGCGGACTACGACAGCGGTTCCCCGATCTGGACATCGACCTGGACATCCTCAAGATCGAGGAGACGCTGGACTATCTGCTGCTGGAAAAGGGCGAGGTGGTGATCATGTCGTCGCATCTGGACAATCCCGGCATCCAGTGCACCCCCATCGGCGAGGGCCGGATCGTGGCCATCATGCCCGAAGGGCACGTGCTGGCGCAGAAGCTGGCCGTGTCGATCCACGATCTGGTCCAGTATCCGTTCATCGGCGTAGATCCGTCCGACCCCTATGGCCAGACCCTGGCGCGGCCCTTCGACGATGCCGGCCTGACCCCGCGTCACGCGATGCGCGGGCGGTTCGCCCAGACCATCGTCAGCCTGGTGCGCCACGGCCTGGGTGTCGCGGTCATCGACGAATTCTCGGTGGCCGAGGTGTACATGGCCGGGCTGGTCCGCCGGCCGCTTGTCGAACCCGCGACGATCACCGCCTGGTCGGTACAGAAACGGGGGCGCCAGCTGTCCAGCTTTGCCGAACAGACCGTGACCCTGTTCCGCCGCGAACTGGGCCGGGCGCGGGCACGCGAGAGGTGGGACCAGCCCGCCGATTAACGTCAGGTTACGTTCCGCGTTCAATCGGTATTTGCGGTTAGCCCTGCGATCTGAGATGCATGGGCGTCGGCCCAGGAGGATGGGCGCTGATCTGAGGGAGGAACGATGCGACATTTTGTTTACGGCGCGGCCGTGGTGCTGGGTCTGGCGATGCCTGCGATGGCCGAATACCCCGAACGCGACATCCAGGGCATCATCCAGTGGGGTGCCGGCGGGTCGACCGACACGGTCAGCCGTTCTGTGACGCCGCATGCCGAGGAGATCCTGGGCGCCAAGGTGATCCTGCAGAACGTGACCGGCGGGGTCGGGGCCATCGGCCTGAACCAGGCCGACCGCGCAGATGCCGACGGCTATACCCTGCTGTTCGGGGCCGAGAACCCGCTGCTCTACAAGGTCATGGGCCTGGGAGAGAAGGACTATTCGGACTTCGTGCCGATCAACGTCATCGCGCGCGGCATCCCCATCCTGGTCGCCCAGCCCGATGCGCCCTTCGACACCTTCCCCGAGATGATCGCCTATATCAACGAGAACCCGGGAGAGGTCCGTTTCGGTTCGACCGGGCCGGGCGGCCTGCCGTCTGTGGTCACGGCGATGATCAATGACAAGACCCCGATCGAGGTGACCGCCGTGCCCTATGACGGCGACGGCCCGGCGCTGACCGCGCTGCAGGGCGGGGCGATCGACGTGATGCCCGCCGTGCTGGGCGCCGCGTTGGAGCCGGTGCGGGCCGGCAACCTCAAGGCCATCGCGATCTTCGACACCGAGGGCGTGCCGCAGTTGCCCGACGTCCCGGCGATCACCGACACGAACCCGGAATTCGCCGACCTGCTGCCCTGGGGTCCGTTCTTCGGCATCTTCGTCAAGGCGGGCACCCCCGACGACATCGTGGCCAAGCTGACCGACGCCTATGGCCAGGCCACGCAGAACGCCGACTTCCTGTCGATGATGGAGGGGCGCGGCTTCCGCATGCTATCGCTGACGGGCGCCGAAGCCCAGGAGTTCCTGGACGGCTGGCAGAGTCAGACCGCCTGGATCCTGTACGACGCCGAGATCGCCAAGAACTCGCCCGAGGATTTCGGCATCAGCCGTCCCTGATCCGGCCCGATCATCGCCGCCCCGGTCCGACCGGGGCGGCATCCAAAGGTCCGCGCAAGTCACAGGTCCGACGGAGGGACCCATTCATGGAACCGACCCCCAAACGTCGTCCGGGCGAACTTGTCTTCAACATCGCGGTCATGCTGGCCAGCTTCGGCCTGCTCTATTCCGCCTACGGCATCTCGGGCTTCGAGGCGCTTTCGGCCCCCGGCGCGGTGCCGATGGCCACCACCGCGATCATGGCGGTCTGCGCGATCATCATCCTGGTCCAGACGCTGCGCAAGGGCACGGGCGGCGGGCAGACCATGGCCGCCGACATCCTGCCGCTGATCGTGATCGTGACCATCGCGATGATCGCCGCCTATGCGGTGCTGCTGCGGCCGCTTGGTTTCCTGCCGACCTCGGTGCTGTTCCTGCTGGTGATGATCCGCTTTCTGTCGCGGCGCGGATGGGGTTTCTGCCTGGCGGTGTCGGTGGGCACCGTCTTCGTGATCTGGATCATCTTCCGCCTGATCTTCGCCGTCCTGATGCCCCAGGGCATCATCCCCGAGGGACGCATCGTCTCTGCCATCACGTCGCTGTTCTGAGGGCGCATCATGGACATCCTGTCGAACCTGCTGATCCCGATCGTCAATCTTGACCTGCTGATGCTGATCGCCGTGGGGACCTTCGCGGGCATCTATGTCGGCGCGATCCCCGGCCTGTCGGTGACGATGGCCGTGTCGATCCTGATCTCGTTCACCTTCTCATGGGAGGTCTATCCGGCGCTGGCGCTGATGATCGGCATCTATATGGGCGGCGTCTATGGCGGGTCGCGCACCGCGATCCTGCTGAACATCCCCGGCGCACCATCGGCCATCGCCACCGCCCTGGACGGATTTCCCATGGCCCAGCAGGGCCGCGCCGGAGAGGCGATCGGCATCGTGACCGTGGTCTCGTTCATCGGCGGATTCATCGGCATCTTCGCCCTGGGCGCCCTTGCCCCGCTGCTGTCGGATTTCGCCATCGGGTTCCAGCCGCGCGACTTCATGCTGCTGGCGATCATGGGCATCCTGCTGGTCGGATCGCTGTCGGGCGACAGCCTGGTCAAGGGCATCTTCGCGGGCGCCCTGGGCATCGGCGTGGGCGCGGTGGGCATGGACCCGCTGACCATCCAGGACCGGTTCGTCTTCGGCATCTCGGAACTGCGGGGCGGGATCTCGTTCGTGGCGGTGATGATCGGCCTTTTCGGCGTGTCCGAGGCGCTGATCCAGCTGCACAGCATCCACACCCCGGCCATGCGTCAGAAGATCACCGGCATCATCCCCAGCTGGTCCAAGGTGCGTCGGCACCTGCCGCTTGGCCTGCAGACCTCGACCATCGGCACGGTCGTGGGGGCCCTGCCGGGCACCGGCGGCGACATCGCCGCGCTGATGGCCTATGACCACGCCAAGCGCGTCACCCGCAACCCCGAGACCCCCTTCGGCAAGGGCGCCATCGAAGGGCTGGTCGCCCCCGAGACCGCCAACAACGCCGCCGTGGGCGGGGCGTTCATCCCCATGCTGACGCTTGGCATTCCGGGCGACGCGGTCACCGCGATCATGATCGGCGCGCTGTTCATCCACGGCCTGAACCCCGGCCCGATGCTGATGATCGAACAGCCCGACATGTTCTGGTTCATCGTCAGCTCGCTGGCGCTGGCCAACGTGTTCATGCTGATCTTCGGCCTGACCGGGATCCGCCTGTTCGTGCGCATCGTCGAACTGCCGCGCACGGTCCTGCTGCCGGTCATCATGGTGCTGTCGATCGTCGGCGCCTGTGCGGTCAACAACAGCCTGACGGATGTCTACTGGATGCTGGGCTTCGGCGTGCTGGGCTATTTCATGCGCCTCTACGGCTATCCGCTGGCGCCCATCATCCTGGGGGTGATCCTGTCGCGGCTTCTGGACGACAACTGGCGCAGGGCCATCATCAGCGAGCGCGAGGATTTCGGCGCGATGATGATGGGCATCTTCACCAGCCCGCTGTCGCTGTGCCTGTTCCTGGCGGTCGTGATGATCCTTGTCACCAACACGCCGTGGTGGGCCCGGCGGCGCGCCCGCAAGGCCTGAGCAATGAAAGACCGGACCATGACCGACACGATCCTGCTGGGCCTGATCGGCGACAACATCGCGGCCTCGCAGTCGCCCCGCCTGCACCGTCTGGCGGGCCTGCAGAACGGGCGCCGGGTGCGCTATGACAGCCTGATCCCCGCGATCGAGGGGCTGGACTTCGACGCCCTGTTCGCCCGCTGCGCGGCGGGGGGCTATCGCGGCATCAACGTCACCTATCCCTACAAGGAGGTCGTGGCGGGGCGGCTGCGCATCGACGATCCGCTGGTCAAGGCGATCGGGGCCTGCAACACGGTGCTGTTCGACCCCGAGGGACCGCGCGGCTTCAACACCGACTATTCCGGCTTTGTCGCGGCCTATCGGCGGATGCGGGGCGAACGGGCGCCGGGGGCCGTGCTGATGGTCGGCGCGGGCGGTGTGGGGCGCGCAGTGGCCTTCGGCCTGATCGCGCTTGGCGCGGCCGAGATCCGGCTGGCCGATCGCGACGCGGCTAAGGCCGACGGCTTGGCCGATGCGCTGCGCCGCGCCGCGCCGGGGCTGGTCGTGCGGACCGGCACTGATGCGGCGGCGCTGGCGCCGGGCGCGCAGGGGCTGATCAACTGCACCCCCGTCGGCATGGTCGGCTATGGCGGCACGCCCTTGCCCGCCGATCTGATGATGGGGGCGGAATGGGTCTTCGACGCGGTCTATACCCCGGTCGACACGCCGTTCCTGCGCGATGCGGGGGCGGCGGGTCTGGACGTCATCTCGGGATACGAGCTGTTCGTGGGGCAGGGCGTGGATGCCTGGGCCATCTTCACCGGCCTGCCCTTGGACGAGGCGCGCCTGCGCGACGATCTGGCGGCCGGGCGGGACGCGCCATGAAGACCTCGATCGCCACCGTGTCGCTGTCGGGCAGCCTGACCGCCAAGCTGGCCGCCATCGCCGAGGCCGGGTTCGACGGCATCGAGATCTTCGAGCAGGATTTCCTGGCCTCGGACTTCACCCCGGCCGAGGTCGGGCGCATGGTCCGCGACCACGGGCTGGAGATCACGCTGTTCCAGCCCTTCCGCGACTTCGAGGGCCTGCCCGAACCGCATCGCAGCCGCGCACTGGCCCGGGCCGAACGCAAGTTCGACCTGATGAACCAGCTGGGCACCGACCTGATGCTGGTCTGTTCGACCGTCCATCCGGCGGCCATCGGCGGCATCGACCGCATGGCGCGCGATTTCCGCGACCTGGGCGATCTGGCGGCCCGCCACGGCATCCGCGTGGGCTTCGAGGCGCTGTGCTGGGGCCGCTTCGTGAACGACCACCGCGACGCCTGGGAGGTGGTGCGCCGCGCCGACCACCCGAATGTCGGCCTGATCCTGGACAGTTTCCACACGCTGGCGCGCCGGATCGACCCGGCCTCCATCCGGGCGATTCCGGGCGACCGGATCTTCTTCGTGCAGCTGGCCGATGCGCCGGCCATCGACATGGACCTGCTGTACTGGTCGCGGCATTATCGCAACATGCCGGGCGAGGGCGATCTGGACGTGACCAGCTTCATGCAGGCGGTTGCGGCGACGGGCTATGCAGGACCGCTGAGCCTTGAGATCTTCAACGACCAGTTCCGGTCGGGCCTGCCGCGCATGGTGGCCAAGGACGGGCATCGCAGCCTGATCGCGCTGATGGATCAGGTGCGGCGTGTCGAACCGGCTGCCGCCCCCGACCTGCCGCGCTTTCCCGCCCCGGCCCCGGTCGAGCGGATCGAATACATCGAATTCGCCACCAGCGCGGCCGAGGCCCCCGCGCTGGAGACGCTGCTGTCCAGCCTTGGCTTTGCGGCAGGGGGGCGGCATGTCTCCAAGCCGGTGACGGTCTGGCGTCAGGGCGGCGTGAACGTGCTGGTCAATTCCGACCCCTCGGGCTTTGCCCACAGCGCGTACGTGACCCACGGGACGACCGTGTCGGAAATCGCGCTGATGGTCCCCGATGCCCGCGCGGCATATCAGCGCGCGACCGCGCTTCTGGCGCGGCCGCTGGTCCAGGAGACGCCGCCGGGACAGCTGGCGATTCCCGCGATCCGGGGCGTCAGCGGCAACGTGATCCGCCTGCTGGATGCCACGTCGGACCTGGCGGGCATCTGGCAGGTCGATTTCCGTGCGACGCCCGCGCAGGCCGGGGCCGGCATCACCGGAATCGACCATATCGGCCAGACCATGGCCTATGACGAGATGCTCAGCTGGTCGCTGTTCTATACGTCGATCTTCGACGCGCAGAAGGCGCCCATGGTCGATGTCGTGGACCCCGACGGGCTGGTGCGCAGCCGGGCGGTCCGGTCGGGCGGGCTGCGGGTGACGCTGAACGGGGCCGATGCGCGCCATACCCTGGCCGGCCGGTTCATCGAGGACAGCTTCGGCGCCTCGGTCCAGCATGTGGCCTTTGCCAGCGACGACCTGTTCGCCACCGCCGCCGCCCTGGCGGAACGCGGTTTCGCCACGCTGCGGATCGGCGCCAACTACTATGACGACATCCAGGCCCGGTTCGGGCTTGATCAGGGCTTCGTCGATCGGATGCAGGCGGCATCGATCATGTATGACGAGGATGAGGGCGGACAGTTCTTCCAACTGTACAGCGAACCGCGCGCCGATGGGTTCTTCCTTGAGATCGTCCAGCGGCAGGGCAACTATGCGGGCTATGGCGCGCCCAATGCCCCGTTCCGCATCGCCGCGCAGAAACGCGCCGCCCGTCCCGCCGGAATGCCGCGCCACTAGCGTCGCGGCGGCCGCGGCTCACAGGCGTCAGCGCAGCGCGACGTTGCGCAGCAGCTGGATCTGCGTGACCGTCTCGACCACCCGATAGGTGGTCGCGCGGTTGCGATGCAGCACCGTGAGTGAGGTCAGGCCACCCACCGTTTCGTGCGTTTCAAAGTCCGTGTCGCGGTCGAAATCGATGGCCCGCGGTTGCAGCGTGTCGGGATCGGTCAGAATCATTCGGGGCATGGCATGTCCGTCTTCGCAAAGGCTGGGCACTGTCGGTCGGCGCAGGTAAACTGCATCGTTCATCCTTTGGTTGCATCATGCCAGCCCGGATCAGCCGATTTTCGCCGCTGCCCGATCCTTGGACAGATCAATAGGTGACCGTGACCACGACGGTATCGGAATAGGCACCGGGCGGGGGCGTCGGCTGCGGGGGCACGCGGCCATGGACCGTCACGGCGCGCGAGACCCCGGTTCCCGCATCCGTCGTGGCCAGGCCGTCCGCGATCAGCCCCCATGGCTGCGTCCGGGCCGCGTCGCGATACAGCTGATAGCCCACGCGATGTCCCGCCAGATCGCGCATCTGCCGGCCGCCGATCCCCGCCGCCTGCAACCCGTGACCCAGCCCCAGGCTGTAGCTGGTTCCCGCGGTGCAGGTCACGCGCACCTGGCTGGTCGCATCGACCGGCCGGTCCAGCAGGCCATGCTGACCAAAGTCCAGATCGTCGGCAACGACACGGCAGTTCGGGCGGACCTGGGCCTGCACGGCAAAGGTGAAGCCCGTCACGCGCGTGTCGCATCCCAGAACCGGCCTGCACGTCTCGGTCGTGGCGCGGACATCCAGCGGCTGACGCGAAAAGGTCGCGCTGTAGGCACCCGGCACCGCCGCGTTCTGCGCGCCGGGGATGCGGGCATAGACCGGCACGTTCATGCCCGTCGTCGTCAGCAGCGACAGGACCGAGCTGCCCGTCAGGACCACGGGCTGCCCGCCATGCGTTCCCTGACTTCCTCCGAAGATCGTCGTGTGGGTCGGGTTCTGGTACAGGTCATAGGCCAGGCTGCTGCCCGACGGCCCCCCAAGGCGGCGCAGGCTGCCGAACAAGCCAGCCGAACCGTCGCCCAGTTCGATCGTCACCGTGATCGAGGTCAGCAGCCCCAGGAAGGTCGAGCAATTGACCGCGATGTTGCCCGTGGCGGTGGTCGGGCTGCTGCCCAGGACATCGACGGGCCCCAGCACGATGTTGCTGGCCGAGAAGGTGCAGCTTTGCGCCCGGGCCGGCGCGGCCAACCCAAGGGTCAGCAGACCTGCGATCAGGAACAGCAGGATGGCACGCGGGAAGGGGGCAGGGGTCATAGGCATGGCACCTTCTGCAGATGGGTCAGCACACCGGGTTCGTCGACATAGGCGACCTCGGCGCGGCAGCGCCGCCCGTCTGGATAGGACACCGCGATCACGTTGATCTCCTGCATGCCGGACAGGAACGTCTCTCCGTCAAATCCGACCAGGTTGTCACCGCCGTCATCGTTCAGCACCACCCGTCCCCCGACCTCCAGCGGCTGGCCCTGGCCGTTGACCAGCCCGATCAGCGCCTCGCGCGTGCTGGTCTGCACGCCGAAGGTGACCGTCGCCCCCGACCGGTGGGCCGGGCGGACGACCCGCTGCGTGGCATCGGCGGCCGCATCCAGCGGCAGCCCAAGCGGGTCGATGGAGATCGCGTTGCCCTCGTAGGCGCGCAGGTCGGGGACCAGGATGCGGCCCGACCGCCCGGTGCGGCCGACGGTGCGGTTCTCGGCGCTGACCTCGACCCCGGGGGCGCCGGCATCGACGACGGCAAAGGCGTCCTGGACCGGGCGCGACAGAAAGACGCCACCGCCCGACGCGACGATGGCACCGTCGACCCGCAGGCCCACGGCCTGGGCGCCCGACTGGCTGCGCGCCGCGACCTCGACCCGACCCAGCTGGTTCTCGTATCCCGCATCGGCCCGGATCGAGCGCCCGTCCCCCTGGTCCGCCTGCACCCGCCAGTTCCAGCGCGGGATGTCGCCCGCGCTTTGACCACTGATCTGCGCATAGTGACGCCATCCGCCCTGGCGGCGTTCGGACTGCATCCCGGCATAGTGCCGGGTTCCCAGGGGGATCTGCAGCTGGACCCCCGCGGTCGTGTCGCGCCGCGATCCGCGCAGCGACGTTGCGCTCAGCGTCACGCTGCTGTCGCCCCACAGCCTCCGGCTGAAGGACAGGCCCAGGGCGGTTTCGCGGACGACCGGGCCGGGCGCACGGATGTCGGAAAGAAACAGGCTGGCGCCGCTGCCGATCCGGCTGTCCAGCGGCATCGCCAGGCTAACCTGGGCGATCTGGCGGGGAAAATCGTATCGGTCGGTGCGCGCGCCCCGTGGGGTGGCCGACACGGCGGCGACGTCATCGAACCGCCCTTGGGTCCGCATCAGGCGGCCTGACAGGGCGGCAGAGCCGATCGACAGGCTGGTCGACAGATCCAGCAGCGCGCCGCTGCCCCTGTCGGACCGGCTGCCGGCCAGGCCAAGGCTGGCCGTGCCCAGATGGCCGATCCGGACCACCGCCCCCGCCCCCGCCATCTGCAGGCCGCGCCCCCCTTCGGCATGGGCCGACAGGGTCAGCGCGTCGGTCATGCCATAGCGCAGCGTGCCCACGCCGAAGATGTCGTCGCCATAGCGATCGCCTGGCGTGCCGATGCCCAGCCTGGGCCGCCCCACGGACAGCGCGAAATCGGCAAGCCCCGGTTTCAGCAGCAGGTCCGACATCAGGAAGGGCAGATCGACCTGCGTCTCGCGGCCCGTCACGTCGCGCACGACGACGTGCGCCACCCCCGACCCCCCGCTCAAGGGCAGGTCGCGGATGCTGAACGGGCCGGCGGGCACCTCGGCGGAATAGGCCCTGATCGAATCCGAGAAGACCTCGACCGTCGAGGGCAGGGCGGCGCTGCCCTCGAACCCGGCCAGCGGGATCGTGATCAGATCGGGCTGCAGGCCGAAATTGCGCTCGACCATCGCGCCGCCCATGCGGACCGGCCTGGCCCAGGAGGGACCGCGTGACGCGATGTCCCCGACCTGGACCTGCATCGCGCGCCCGGGGAACGAACTGCGCCAGCTCGTCTCCAGCCGCCGGTACCGGTGCGATCCGTCCCCGTCCGGCGCGACGACGAATGCGTGGTTCAGCACCCCCAGGGGCATGAACAGCCGCCCGTCGACGCTGCCCGAGACCAGCTGGCCGCCGGCTCCCGCATCGCCGCGCCAGGTCTCGACGTTCAGCCCATAGTTCAGCACCACGCCATAGCCCTGATCGACCGCGGGTCCGGCATCTTCGCCGGGCGGGGTGTCCTCTGCCGGGGTACCGGCGTCAAGTTCGTGGGGCGCTGCGATGTCGGGCGGGACGATGAAGCGGATCGTCTGGTCGGGCGCGACCAGGCGCCAGCCAAGGCCGGGGATCTGGTCCAGCCTGACCTCTCCGGTCACAGCATCACCGGCCAGGATGCCGCTGGTGCGCAGGTCCTCGGCATCCGCGCTGAGGACGCCGTCGCCCACGTCGGTGAAGCGGGCGATCAGGTTCCTGGGCTGGCCGTTCACGAACACCTCCAGGTACAGGTCCTGCCCCGCCTCGGGTGGCGGGATGTCCTGGGCCCCCGCCGGTCCGCAGCACAGCGACGCAAGGACGGTCATGGCCAGCCACCCTCGGCCGATGCGCTCAGCGCATGGGGACATCGACGTCCAGCGCCCCCAGGTTGGTCGCGGCCGACAGCCGCGCCGAACCGCCCAACTGCCCCGCCGGCGCGATCGGCCATTCCATCGACGATCCGCCCAGCACGTATCCCAGCAGGCCGGGATGGCGCACCGTGGCGCCGTTCGGCGCGCTCAGCGTGACGTCGGCGATGCGCAGGCGGCTGTCCCCGGTGTTCTGGGCCACCAGATGTGTCGCGCCCCCCGATCGGCGCAGCGACCAGCGGACATCGGCGGACCGCACCCCGGCATCGGCGAAGAACACCGGGATGCGCAGTTCGGTGGCAAAGGCCACGGCGCCCGCCTGTCTGCGCGACTGGTCGGGGATCTCGTTCAGGACGACGCGATAGGCCTCTTCTCCGCTGACCGGGGTGCGCGCGACGCGGACGACGCGGATCGTCTGCGTCGCGCCGGGCGCAAGCTGGATCGCGGGCGGGCTGACCACGACATCCGCGCTGCGTTCCAGGCTGTCCTGGGCGCCGGGCTGCAGCCAGCGAAAGACGCGCGACTGGACGGTGATCGGCCGGCTGCCGTCGTTGCGCAGGGTCAGGGTGGTCGCCGCCCCGGGCGCCGGAACCTCCAGCAGCACCGGAGAGACCCTCAACCCCTGCGCCGCGGCCCCGACCGCCAGGCCAAGCGACATCGACACGGCCAGAAGGCCGCCTGCAAGAAATCCACGCATGGTCTGGCCTTTCAGTAGGTGACGGTCACCGTGACGGTATCGGTATAGGTTCCGGGGGCAGGCGTCGCCTGTGCCAGGACCCGGCCGAAGACCGTGAAGGATTGCGCGTCGCCCGTCCCCGTCGCGGGCTGGGTGTCCGCGCCCACGGCATTGCCCCAGTTCGTCACCCGCCCGGCGTCCTGGAACAGGGCATAGGCGATCGTCTCTCCGCCCGACGTCATCTGGCGCACGCTGGTCGTGGCCCCTGCGCCCAGCCCTTCGTTCAGGCCGATGTCATAGGGGGTGGTGTCGGTGCAGGTGACCTCCATCGTGGCCGTGGCATCGACATCCGTGCCAAGCACGCCCTGGGTCCCGAAATCCAGCGTCTCGGTCGAGGTGATCTCGCATTCGGCGACGATGGTGATCCGGACGTCGAAGCTGTCCGTCGTCACCGTCTGCGCCAGGGGCGCCGTCGCCGAAAAGGCGATGACGGCCAAGATCGTCGGAAAAATTTCCTGTGTCATGATGGTTCATATGCTCCAAAATTCGAGAACGCCGATCCGAAGTTTTGCAGACTAAGCAAAAAGCACATCTTAAAGGTGTATTAAGAAGTATCGGGCACAGTGATTTCGTGTCAAACTAAACCTTCCAGTGTGTAACCTTGATTTTGCGCAAATTCCCCATATCCGCGGATCGTCCCGCGGACCCATGCCTTACCCCTGGCCGCGGCGGCCATTGCCGTCGCAGTCCGGGTATCGAAAGAATTCGGTCATGACCTTGAACTGGAAACGTGCGGGTGACCCTGGCGCCGGGTCCGCCGCCGCAGATGGCACCCCGCGACGGGACATGTCTGGCATGGACGTTCCGCCGACCGATTCGGGCCTGATCCGTCTTTATGAAAACGGCGTGCTGCGTCCGACGCGGACGCCGGTCTTCGACCGCGTCGTCGAGCAGGCGCGGCGAATCTTCTCGTGCCAAGCCAGCCTGCTGACGATCATCGACGAGGCGAACGACCGCCAGTTCTTCAAGGCCGAGGCGGGCCTGATGCTGACCGCGGACGAGGATCGCGTCACGTCGCTTGCCTATTCCTTCTGCCGGATCGTCGTCGCGAATTCCGCGCCGCTGGTCATCGCGGATGCCCGGATCGATCCGCGGTTCAGCGGGCATCTGGCAATCGGCAGGTTCGGCGTGGTCGCCTATCTGGGCGTGCCGGTCAAGGACGAGACGGGGAGGGCCATCGCCGCCCTCTGCGTGGCCGAAAGCAGGCCGCGGGACTGGACGTCGGCCAATGTCGAGGTGCTGCAGGCCTTTGCGGAAGGTGTCTCGACCCAGATCAAGACGATGGTCCTGTCCGAACGGATGCGGACCGCCATCGGTCAGGAACCAGGCGGCGCCTCGGCCCTGCCACAGCCTGCCAGCGCGGTCCTGACCTATCACCACGCCCCCGACGGGACCGAGACGATCGACGCCGCGACCGCCGAGACGCAGCAGATCTGGGGCATCCCGGCCGCCGAATACATGGCGCGGTTCGGCGATGTCTTCGCCTTCTGCATGGTCGAGGATTACCCGCTGGCCCGCGCATCGTTCGGAAACTCTGCCGCCGGAATGATCCCGTGGCACCATCGCTGGCGCATCCGTCTGCCTGACGGTCAGGTCAAGTGGCTGGAGGGGCATGGGCTTCCCGCATCCGGTCGGAACGGCGGGCTGACATGGGACTGCACGATCAACGACGCGACCCGCCTGACATCCTGACGTCCCGCGGGCCGGTCACGCTGCATCGTCGCGGGACAGCAGATAGCAATCCATGATCCAGCCATGCGCCGCCCGGGCGGCGGCGCGCGCCGCCTCGATCCGCGGTCCGGCCTCGGTCAAGGGGCCCGCCTCCAGCAACTGTTCGGGCATGCCGAGATAGGCGCCCCACCAGATCCGCAGGCCCTGCGGGGGCAGCGTCGCAAAGGCGCAGGTGCCGTCCAGCATCACCACGACCCGGTCGGCGTCGTCGGGAAAGCCCGCGTCGCGCAGCCGCCGCCCGGTGGTAATCCGCACCTCGGATCCCAGGGCGTTCAGCGGAATGGCATGGGCCGCGCACAGGGCCTGGATCGCGGTGATGCCCGGGATCACCCGTGCGCGCCAGTCCAGACGCGCGGCAATGCGCAGGCTGCTGTCATAGAGCGACGGGTCGCCCCAGACCAGCATCGCCACCGTCCCGCCCTGCGGCAGCGCCGCCGCGGCGGCCCCCGCCCAGACTTGCGCGATGGCATCATGCCATCGGTCGACAGCCTCTAGATAGGGCAGGTTTGCATCGCGCACCGGCAGGTCGATCTGGGCCACGGCGCCGCCGGGGCGGTGGCGGTCCAGCATCGCGCGGCGCAGATGGGCCAGATCCTCCTTCCCGGCGCCCTTGCGGGGGATCAGGACCAGATCGGCCTCCTGCAGGGCGCGGACGCCCTGCAGGGTCAGGTGGTCGGGATGGCCCGTGCCGGCCCCGATCAGCACCAGATCGATCATGCGTAGAGCCGGGGCGTCACCAGCCCGCTGCCGCGCAGGCCGCGGGCCGCCTTGGCGCCCGCCAGCACGGCCAGATCGACCAGCGGCTCGACTACGATGACCAGCAGATAGGCCGCGCCGAAGGACAGGATCCCCGCCGTCGCACCGGCGCCCTGACCATAGAACGCCCAGAACGCGACCCAGGCCACGATGCCCCCCTGATAGGCCGCCGACAGCGCCAGCGCCTGGCCATAGCGCAGGTCCACATAGGCGGTGCCCGGCGCGATGGTCCGCCGCGCCACCGCCGCGACCGCGAACAGCGGCACCAGAAGCGTCGTCACGTTCATCCCGTATTGCGGCAGATCGAACGGCGCGAAGAACAGTCCCTGGATCAGCAGGCCCAAGGCCAGCCCGATCGCCGCCGGCGCCGCGCCCAGGATCAGGAACAGCGTCGATCCCAGGATCAGGTGCACCTCGGACACGCCCACGGGCGCGGCGGGCAGAACCTGGAAGAACACGAAGGTCGCGGCGGTCGCCAGCGCCCCGCGCGCCGCCAGCGACGCCCCGCCCTGCGCGCGCAGGGCCTGGGCCGCCAGCCTCAGCGCGTAAAGCCCGGCCGTGGCGGCCGTGGCATAGCCCAGTATCAGCTTGGCGCCGGTGACGACGCCCTCTTCGATATGCATGTCATCCTCCTGTGGCCGTCCACCCGACGGCATGGGGTTGCCTGACATGGCCGGTTTCCTGGCTTGCGGGTCCGGGCGCGGCGTCGGCCTTCCCGGATCGCTCCAGTGGCATGGGTGACGCGCGCTCTCCGCATACAGTCGCGGGGGCGGCCGGGGCTTCGGGTGCCGTGATTGGGTCCACCCTTCCCCGTTCCCGATGAAGCCCGGCGTTTCACGCCTGACGGGCACCATTCAGACGGTCAGATAGACGGGATCGCAGGGCCTGCGTCAAGTCGCGGCCGGGGCGATCAGGTGAAAGAACGTGCCGGTCACATGCCCGCCCCCGGACATCGTCCGGTGACTGCCGGTTTCCTCCACCGCGGCGCCGGTCGCGTCGGTCACGCGCGCCAAAGGCGCATCGGGCTGGGACAGGATCGAGGCATAGTGGAACTCATGCCCCCGCAGCGCCGTGCGACCCAGTCCCGGCAGGGCGGACAGCGGATCGGCGCGGCGGTATCCCAGATGCATCCGGCGTTTGGCATAGCTGGTCTCCAACCCCAGCAGCCCCAACATCTGGTGTCGTTTTCCATCGGCATCCACCAAACCTGCCCCAAGCGCCATGTATCCCCCGCATTCTCCATGCACCGGCCGCGTGCCCGCAAAGCGGTGCATGGCCGAGCGGAACCCGTCGCAGGCGGCCAGCCGGGGCGCGTGCAGCTCCGGGTATCCGCCCGGCAGCCAGCAGCAGTCAGCGCTGTCATCCGGCCCCTCATCCGCCAGCGGCGAGAAGGGCAGGATCGTGGCCCCGGCCCGCCGCCACGCTTCCAGCACATGCGGATAGACGAAGCTGAAGGCCGCGTCGCGGGCCAGCGCGATCCGCCCGCCGGGGGGCGTCAGCGGGCGCGGCGCGGGCGCCTCGGGCAGGGCGCGATGCGCGGCGGCTGCGATGATCGCCTCCAGATCGCAATGCGCCGCGATGAAATCGCCCGCATGGTCCAGGATGGCTTGCAGGCCCGCCGTCTCCTCGGCCTGGATCAGGCCCAGATGGCGTTCGGGCAGGGTTATGTTGCCCTGACGCGGCAGGCTGCCCAACACCCGGATGCCCGCCTGATCCATCCCCTCGCGGATCAGCCGGTCGTGGCGCGGCGAGGCCACGCGGTTCAGCACCACCCCCGCAAAGGGCAGATCCGGGCGCAGCGTGGCAAAGCCCCGCGCCGTGGCCGCCGCCGATTGCGCCTGCCCGCTGACATCCAGGATCAGCACCACCGGCCAGCCCATCATCTGGGCGATCTCGGCGCTGGAGCCGATGCCGGTTTCCCCCTTCGTCGCGACCCCGTCGAACAGGCCCATCGACCCCTCGGCCAGGACCAGGTCGGCGGGTGGCTGGCCGGTCGCATGGGCGATCAGCCGCCCCGGCTCCATCGCCCAGGCATCTAGGTTGAAGCTGGCCCGCCCGGAGGCCGCCAGGTGAAACCCCGGATCGATGTAGTCGGGCCCCGACTTGAAGGGCTGCACCACCAGCCCGCGCCTGCGCAGCGCGGTCAGCAGGCCCAGCATCAGCATCGTCTTGCCCGTCCCCGATGCGGGGGCCGAGATCATCAGGCCCGGCGTCATTCGGGGAACCTCGGCGCGTCGCCCACGGGGCGATAGCGGCGGTCGTAATCGGCGGCGTAAAGGCGGCTGTCCTCGAACCCCTCGCCCGTCAGCGCGGGGCCGACCAGGATCAGCGCGGTGCGGTCGATGCCTTGCGCGTCCACGGTGGCCAAGGTCGCGCGGATCACCCGCTGGTCCGGCCAGCTGGCCCGCCAAACGACCGCCACCGGGCAGTCAGGCCCGTAATGCGGCGTCAGATCAGCCACCACCTGCTCCAGCGCGTGGATTGACAGGTGGATCGCCAGCGTCGCCCCGGTCGCGGCAAAGGTCGCCAGCGTCTCGCCCTCGGGCATGGTCGAGGCGCGGCCCGGCGTGCGGGTCAGCACCACGGATTGCGCAAGGCCGGGCAGGGTCAGCTCGGCCTGCAGCGCGGCGGCGGCGGCGGCGAATGACGGCACGCCCGGCGTCACGTCGAAGGGGATGTCCAGCGCCCGCAACCGGCGGATCTGTTCGCCCATCGCGGACCAGACCGACAGATCGCCCGAATGCAGCCGCGCCACGTCCTGGCCTGCCGCATGGGCGGTGGCGATCTCCTCCATGATCCGGTCCAGCGACAGGGGCGCGGTGTTCACGATCCGCGCGCCGGGCGGGCAATGGGACAGCAGCGCGGCAGGCACCAGCGATCCGGCATAGAGGCAGACCGGGCAGGCCGCGATCAGGTCGCGCCCGCGGAGCGTGATCAGGTCGGGCGCGCCGGGGCCTGCGCCGATGAAATGGACGGTCATGGAACCTCTGCGATGGCGATGGTGACGGGACCGATGGTCCGGCGCGGATGGATCAGGCGGCCGCCCGCCGCGAGGGCCGCGGCCTCGGCCACCGATCCGGTGCCGAAGGCGGCCAGGATGCGGGGCGATTGCGTGGGCGTGGTGACGCCCGCGACCGCGACCAGATGCAGCGGCAGGCCGCGCGAATGGGCCAGCGGGCGCAGTTCGGGCGCGCGTTCGGGAATGGTGGCCAGCGCGTCGGCACCGCCCGTGGCCTCCAGCGCGGCCAGCAGGGCGGGCAGGGGCGTGCCGGGGCGGCAGCCTATTCCGGCGATGCGCATGTGACGCTCCATTGCACGATCGGGCGGGCGGGGGTCCAGCCGCGCATCCGGCCTAAGGGGATTGCCTCGGCGATATCGATGCGCAGCAGGCGACCGCCGTGATCGGCGTGCCAGCGGGCCAGCAGCGATTCCGTCTCCAGCGTCACGGCATTGGCGACCAGCCGCGCGCCGGAGGGCAGGCGGGCCCACAGCGCCTCCAGCAGCGCCTGCGACGCGCCGCCGCCGACAAAGACCGCATCGGGCGTCCCGGGCGGCAGCACCTCGGGGGCCGACCCCTCGATCACCGTGACCCATCCGCCCAGGCCGAAGGCATCGATATTGGCGCGGATGGTGGCGGTGCGGTCGGCGCGCGGCTCGACCGTCACGGCGCGGCCTCCGGCCAGCGCCCATTCCACCGCGACCGACCCCGAACCGCCGCCGATATCCCACAGCACCTCTGACGCGCGCGGGGCCAGCGCGGCCAGCGTCAGCGCGCGGATGGGCGATTTGGTGATCTGCCCGTCATGGGTGAAGAGCGCGTCCGCCCGCCCCGGCACCGCGGGCAGGCCGAAGCCGCGCGGCAGGTCCGCCCCGTCGATGGCCACCGCCACCGGCGCCACGCAGATCAGGGCAACGCCGTCGGCGCGCGTGCTGCACACCCGTTCGGACGGCCCGCCAAGACGCTCCAGCACCGTCAGCCGCGCGGCCCCGGCGCCCGCGCCGACTAGCCAATCGGCCAGCGCGGCGGGCGCGTCGCCATCGCGCAGCGTCGCGATGATGCGGCAGCCGCGCACCAGATGCGGGCGCAGCCGCGCGAAGGGCGCAGCATGCAGGCCCAGGGTCACCACCTCCTCCAGCCGCCAGCCAAGGCGCGCGGTGGCCAGAGACAGCACCCCCGGCGCGGGCAGGGCGTGCCATTCGTGGGGCTCCAGCACGGCGGCGATGCTGCCCCCCGCGCCGCACCAGAAGGGATCGCCCGAGACCAGCGCCGCCACCCGCCGCCCCCGCAGCGCCAGAAGCGGCGCCAGGTCGAAGGGCACCGGCCAGGCCCGCCCCCGCGCGCCCACCCCCGCCAGCGCCAGGTGGCGCGGGCCGCCAAAGATGACCTCGGCCGCCTCCAGCGCGCGCAGGCTTGCGCCGGGCAGGCCGTCCGGTCCATCTTCGGTGATCCCGATGATCGTCAGCCAAGGGTCAGACATGCGACGCATCCTGCTGCTGGGCGGCACAAGTGAGGCCAGCCGCCTGGCCGCCCTGCTGGCCCGCGCCGGTGTCGCGGCGGTCTTCTCCTATGCCGGACGGACGGAGGCGCCCATCGCCCAGCCCCTGCCCACCCGGATCGGCGGCTTCGGTGGGGCCGAGGGGATGGCGCGATACCTGCGTGATCACGACATCGGCGCGGTGGTCGATGCGACCCATCCCTTCGCAGCCCAGATCAGCCGCAACGCGGATGCCGCCTGCCGCGCGGCGGGGGTGCCGATGCTGATGCTGCGCCGCCCGCCTTGGCCGGTCGATCCCGGTTGGCAGCGCGTCCCCGACATCGTGGGCGCGGTCGCGGCGCTGCCCCCCGCGCCGACCGGCGTCTTTCTGGCCATCGGCAAGCAGACCCTGGCGCCCTTTGCCGCCCTGCCGCATCGCTGGCTGCTGCGGCTGGTCGATGCGCCGGGTGCGCCCCCCTTGCCCGGTGCGCGGGTCGTGCTGGCGCGCGGCCCCTTCACCGCCGCGGGCGACCGGGCGCTGATGGCCGCGCATGGCATCACCCATCTGGTCGCCAAGAACAGCGGCGGGGCAGGGGCCCGCGCGAAACTGGACGCGGCGCGCGATCTGGGCGTGCGGGTCGTGTTGATCGACCGGCCCGCCGCGCCGGACCGGCCGCAGGTCGCCACGCCGGAACAGGCGCTGGACTGGGTGCATCAGACCGCCCCCCGCGGGGTATAGACCCACCGGCCCACGCGCCGTGTGGCGCGGTTGCCGACCAGGACGACGGTGCGCATGTCAGCCATGTCGGGCGTGGCCTCCTCCAGCGTGACCACGCGCAGCGCCTCGTCCGGCGTGGTGACGGCGCGGGCAAAGATCATCAGGCGTTCGGGTTCGCATTCCTCGTGCAGCACCTCCAGCACGCGGGCGAAGCCTGCGGGGCGGCTGGCCGAGCGCGGGTTGTAGAAGGCCATCGCGAAATCGCCCCGCGCAGCATGGCGCAGACGGTGTTCGATCAGCGCCATGGGCTTGAGATTGTCCGACAGGTTGATGGCGCAAAAATCATGGCCCAAAGGCGCGCCCGCCCGCGCCGCCGCCGCCAGCATCGCGGTGATGCCCGGCAGGATGCGGATGTCCGGATCGCCACCCTCGGCCTCCAGCGCCTCGAACAGGGCGGAGGCCATGGCGAAGACGCCCGGATCGCCCGAGGAGACGATCACCACCCGCCCGCCCTGCGCCGCCAGCGACAGGGCATGGCGGGCGCGGTCCAGCTCCACCCGATTGTCGCTGGCATGCAGGGTCAGGCCGGGCCGCGCCGCCACCCGCGCGACATAGGGGATGTAGCCGATCACGTCGGTCGCCTGATCCAGCGCGGCGGCGACTTCGGGCGTCACCATGGCGTCCGACCCCGGCCCCAGCCCCGCGACGGTGATCCAGCCGCTCATTCCGCCACCCGCGCCATGGGGCGCCGCCCGTGACCATGGACCAGCAGGATCGCGAAATAGGGGCAGTCGTCATCGGCCACCTCGCGCAGCGGCTGGATGCGCTGGCCGGGCATGGTGCCGCGTTCGATCAGCCAGGTATCCGCCAGACGCCCGGATGCCGCCAGCGCGCGGCGCAGCTTGGGCAGGTTGCGGCCAGTCTTCATCACCACCAGCGCGTCGCTGCCCTGCATGTGGCGGATCAGGTCCGCCTCGGGTAGGGTGCCCATCAGCACGGTCAGCACATCGTCGCCCCAGGTCATCGGCTGACCCACCGCGTTCCAGCAGCCGACCATGCCGGGAATGCCGGGGATCACCTCAACCTGGGCCAGTCCCTGCAGGCGCACCTGCAGATGCATGAAGCTGCCGTAAAGAAACGGATCGCCCTCGCACAGGACCACCACGTCATCGGTCTGGGCCAGCTGCGCCAGACGCGCGGCCCAGAGGTCATAGAACCCCGCCAGCGCGTCGTTGTAATCGGGATGATCGAAGGGGATCTCGGTCGTGACCGGGTATTCCATCGGATATTCGACCGCATCGGCGGTCAGCATCCCCTGGACGATGCGCCGCGCCTGACCGGGGCGGCCGGGCTTCCTGAAATAGGCGACGTGGCGCGCGGCGCGCACCGCCCTGTCGGCCCGGACCGAGATCAGGTCCGGATCGCCCGGCCCCAGACCTGCGCAGATGATGCGTCCCATCATTCCCTCCGGCTGGCCAGCGCGTTGATTGCGGCGACGGTGATGGCCGACCCGCCCAGCCTGCCGCGCACGACAACAGACGGCACGGGCGGCGCGGCCATCAGCGCGTCCTTCGACTCCGCCGCGCCGACGAAGCCCACGGGACAGCCGATGATCGCGGCGGGGCGGGGGCAGGCGGGGTCCTCCAGCATGTTCAGCAGGTGAAACAGCGCGGTGGGCGCATTGCCGATGGCCACGACCGCCCCCGCCAGATGCGGCCGCCACAGCTCCAGCGCGGCGGCGCTGCGGGTGTTGCCCAGGTCGCGCGCCATGTCCGGCACACGCGGGTCGCGCAGGGTGCAGATCACCGCGTTGTCCGCAGGCAGGCGGGCGCGGGTGACGCCCTCGCTGACCATATGCGCGTCGCAGAGGATCGGCGCACCGCCAGCCAGCGCCGCGCGGGCGGCGGTGGCCATGCCGGGGGTGAAGGTCACGTCGCGTTCCAGCCCAACCAGGCCCGCGGCATGGATCATGCGGACGACGACGGGTTCCTCATCCGCGTCGAAACGCGCCAGATCGGCCTCGGCCCGGATAGTGGCGAAGGACTGGCGATAGATGGCGGCGCCGTCCCTTTCGTAGTCATGGGGCATCACAGAACCTTCGGCAGTTGATCGGGGTGCAGGCCGCGCAGGGCGGCGGGGTCATGGGCGCGGCCATGGCGGATCAGGTCGAACCCCTCGGGCGTCGCGGTCAGCGTAAGGTCGGCGGCACGCGGCCAGCCGCAGCCCTTGGCGCAGCCGCTGACATGCAGCACGGCATCCGGCGGGATCAGCGGCGCCAGCGCCCGCGCCAGGGGGCGCGTCGCGGCCTGTCCCTGCGGGCAGGCGGGCGCGCCGGGGCAGGCACGCAGACGGTTGCGCGGATCGCGGGGGTCCAGGATCAGCCCCTCCAGCGCGGGCAGGTGGCGGACCCCCTCCACCAGCAGCATCCGCCACGGCGTCAGGCGCAGCGGTGTCAGGCGCCCAAGGCGACGCAGCGTGTCGGGGGCGATCTGGCCGAATTCCAGCGCGACCATCAGGCCCTGCGCCTGCGGCCCCGGCTGCGGTGGCGCGGCGGGTCGGGGGGCGGGCAGGGTGGCGCCGGGGGGCTGCACCCGCGCGGTCAATGCAGCCATGCGGCCCCGCCCGTCGGGCGAGCCGCCCCGGTCCAGGAACCAGCGGGCCAGCGCCAGCGCATCCTGCGGCCCGCGATAGGGCGCGGCGCGGTCCATGCCATCGGCGCGGAGCGTCGGGCCTGCCTCGATGCGAATATCGGCAGGGTCTCGGGTCAGCACTGGCGCGGGACCGGTATCGACCGCAAAACCGAACTTGGCGGGCAGGGCCAGGTCGCTTGCGGACAGCGCCGCCGCCAGATCGGCGGCCAGCGCATCGGCGGCGGCATCCGCAAAGGGCGTGACCAAGATGTTGCGGCGCGTCTCGGTGGCGATGTCGGGGTCGATCAGGCCGTGTGGGCGCAGCGCCGCGATCAGCGGCGCATGGGTCGCGGGCGTGACGCCGCGCAGCTGCAGGTTGGCGCGGCCGGTGAGCTCAATCACGCCATTGCCATGGGTCTGGGCGGCATCGGCGATGGCCTGGGCCTGGGCCGCGTCAAGACGCCCGCCGGGGGGGCGGATGCGTACCACCCACCCGTCGCCGGACTCCATCGGCTGCAGCGCGCCAGGGCACCAGCCGCGGATCATGACAGCCCCGCCATGATCGAGTTTCGCCGCGTGACCCACAGGCCGGCATCGTGCAGCCGCTGGAACAGGTCGCGCATCGCGGCCAGGGCGGCGGGGTTCGCGTCCTGCATGAAGGCGACGATCTCGGGGCGGCCCAAGGTCGCCTGATGATAAAGGTCGAACAGATGCGCGGGCACCGCGCCCGCCAGATGGGCAAAGGCCGCCATGTGGTCCAGCGTCGACGCGATCTCGGCCGCGCCGCGATAGCCGTGCCGCGTCATGGCGTCGGCCCACGCCGGATCGGCGGCCCGGGCGCGGGTGGTGCGGGCGATCTCTTCGGTCAGGGTCCGGGCGCGGGGGCGGTCGGGTTGCTTGGCGTCCAGATGGTAAAGCGCGGGCGCATCCGCCCCGATCCGCGCCATGGCGGCAGCAAAGCCCCCTTCATGCGCGGCATAGTCGGCGGCCAGCAGCAGATCCGTCTCGGGCAGGTCCTGCGCGTGGACAAAGCTGTCGGTCGCGGCCAGCCGCGCCTCCAGCACGTCGCGGGCCTCATGGCTGGCGCCATCCGCCCCGATGGCCCAGCTGGAGGCCGCGATCCAGGCCTCGCCCGCCGCCTGACGCGCGGCATCGGTGAATTCCGCGGGCGCGGTGCCCATGCCCAGCCCGTATTGCCCGGGCTGCGGGCCGAAGACCCGTGCGCCCTCGGCATAGGGGTTCTGATCCGCCGCCTCGTCCCGCGCGGCCAGCGTCGCGGCCCCGGTCTGAAACAGCTGTGCCAGCACCGGGAACACGTCGCGGAACAGGCCCGACACCCGCAGCGTCACGTCGATGCGCGGGCGGCCCAGCAGGGCCAGCGGCACGACCTCGACGCCCGAGACGCGGCCGGACCCGGCATCCCAGACCGGCTTCAGCCCGGCCAGATGCAGGGCCATGGCGAACTCTTCGCCCGCGGTGCGCATGGTCGCGCTGCCCCAGAGATCCACGACCAGCCCGCGCGGCCAGTCGCCGTGATCCTGCAGGTGACGGCGCAGCAACTCCTCGGCCAGTTTCACCCCCTGCGCATGGGCGGAGGGCGTGGGCACGGCACGCGGGTCCACGCTGTAGAGGTTGCGCCCGGTGGGCATCACGTCCGACCGCCCCCGATTGGGCGAACCCGACGGCCCCGGCGCAACGAACCGCCCGGCCAGCGCGGCCATCAGCCCGTCGCGTTCGGCCTGACCGCAGACGCCGCTGCCCCAGACATGCAGCCCCTCTCCGTACTGGCTTTCCTTGATGTCGCAGACGAAGCGGTCGATTCGGGTGATCGCCTCGGCGGCGCTGGCGTCGGGGGGGATGCCCAGATCGGCCTCGACCCCCAGGGCGCGCGCCTCGTCCCGGATTGCGGCGATCAGGCGGTCGCGACGCGCGGGGTCCAGCCCGTCGGCGGTGGAATATTCGTCCAGGGACCGTTCCAGCCCGGCCATGCCGGGGGGCAGGGCCGCGTCCCGCATGGGGGGCGGCATATGGCCCAGGGTCACCGCCCCGATGCGGCGTTTCGCCTGCGCGGCCTCTCCCGGATCGTTGACGATGAAGGGATAGATCACCGGCAGCGACCCCAGCAGAACCTGCGGCCAGCAGTCGCCCGACAGCGCGACCGCCTTGCCCGGCAGCCATTCCAGCGTGCCATGCGCGCCCATGTGGATCAGCGCCCGCGCGCCCTGCTGCGCCAGCCACAGATAGAAGGCCACATAGGCATGGCGCGGCACGCGGGTCAGGTCGTGATAGCTGTCCTCGCGCCCGGCGCGGTGGCTGCGTTCGGGCTGCAGCGCCAGGATCACCGGGCCGTGCAGGCTGGCGCGCAGGTGGAAGGCGCCGTCCCGGCAATCGGGGTCCGTCTCGGGCGGCCCCCAGGCCGCGTGCAGGTCCTCCTGCAGCGCCTGCGGCAGGCGGGCCAGCGCCGCGCGGTAATCGTCCAGCGGCCAAGCCAGGGTGCCGTCCGGCAGCGCGGGCAGGTCCGTGCCCAGCATCGCCCCCACCGCCTGCGCGGATGCCGGCGCGTCCAGCCCCACCGCATGGGCCTGTTGCCAGTCGCGGCCCGGATAGGTGGAGAGCACCATCGCCACGCGACCCGCCCCTTGCGCCATCGCGTGCCAGGCGGCGATGCGGTCGACGGCCCGGGCCCGCATCGGCGCATCGGGCCGGTGCACGAAGCGCGAATACTGCAGGTCCGGGTCGCGCGGGCTGACCGCCTTGAAGCTGATGAGGCCCGCGAAGATGCGTCCGTCGACCTCGGGCAGGACGACGTTCATAGCTAGGTCCGACGGCGACAGACCGCGTTCGGCCGCCAGCCAGTCGCGGCGGCGGTTGGTGGACAGGGCCACCTGGAACACCGGGCAGGACCAGCCGTCGAACGGACCCGCGTTCCCCCCGGAAAACCCGGTCGCGTTCACGACCAGCGCAGGCCCGCCCGGCAGGGCATCGGCCAGCCAGTCGCCCAGGCCCGGCGCCTTGAGCGACGGGGCAAAGACGCCCATCGCCGCGATGCCCCGCGCCCGCAACGCCCGGATCAGCGCGTCGATGGGCGCCACATCCGCCGCCGCCAGCCAGCTGCGATAGAAGGTGACCAGCGCCGCAATAGGGCCCGGATCGGCGACCACCCCCCGGTCGGGGTCGTAGAACCCCATCGCGGGCAGGGTCTTGACCCCCGGCACGGGCGCGGCCTGCAGGCCCGATGCGACGGCCATCTGCGCCAGCGCCGCCTGCGCCGCGACCGCGCCGCCTTGGTCGCAATGCCGCCGCAGCACGCGCAGGACCGAGGGGGGAACGGTCGACATCTCCTCCAGCCGCGGATCGTCGCGGCCGTCCGCGGGCAGCACGGCCAGCGCGATGCCCCGCCGGCGCGCCAGGTCCTGGACCGAGGCCAGGCCATAGGGCCAATACGCCTCTCCGCCGATCAGGCGGATCAGGATGCCGCGCGCGCCCGACAGGGTGTTCTCGACATAGGTGTCGACCGAGACCGGGTGCCGCAGCGCCACCAGGTTGCACAGCCGCGTGGACGGCAGTCCCCCCGCCGCGCGCCGCCAGCCCTCCGCAAAGGCCCCCAGGTCGCTGTCCGAAAAGGACAGGACCACCAGATCGCCGGGCGTCTGCCCGGGATCATAGGGGGTGTCGGTCTGCTCCAGCCCGACCTGTTCGCGGAAGATGACATGCATCAGGCGGGCCCGGTCATGCTGGCACGGCCTCCAGCACGGCGCGGATCGCGTCGGGGTTCACGTCGTCGTGCTCCGCGATCACCACCAGGCGCGAGCGGCGCGGGGTCTGGCCCCACGGGCGGTCGTACTGATGGCGCACCCGCGCGCCCACGGCCTGCACCAAAAGGCGCATGGGTTTGCCCGCGACGGCGACATGGCCCTTGACGCGCAGCACGTTCTGCTCGGCGGCCAGACGGGCGATGCGGGCGGCCAGATCGGCCGGGTCGGTGATTTCGGGCAGGTCGATGACGACGGTGTCGAAATCCTCATGTTCGTGGTCGTCGGCGCCGTCGTGATGGCTGGGGCGGGCGTCCAGATCATCTTCGGCGGCCTTGCCCAGGCCCAGGACCAGGCGAGGATCGACCGCGCCCTCGGTCACGGTCAGGATGGGCAGGGGGCGGGGCAGCTCGGCCTCGATCGCCGACCGTGCCGCTGCGACGCCCTGCGGTCCGGCCAGATCGGCCTTGGTCAGCAGGATGACATCGGCGCAGGCGATCTGATCCTCGAAGACCTCGGACAGGGGCGTCTCGTGGTCCAGGCCGGGGTCGGCGGCGCGCTGCGCGTCCACCGCCGCCACGTCGGGGGCGAAGCGGCCCGCCGCCACGGCCTCGGCATCGGCCAGGGCGATCACGCCGTCCACGGTGATGCGCGAGCGGACGGCGGGCCAGTCGAAGGCCTTCAGCAGGGGCTTGGGCAGCGCGAGGCCCGAGGTCTCGATCAGGATGTGGTCCGGGCGGGCGGGAAGCGCCATCAGCGCCTCCAGCGTGGGGATGAAATCGTCGGCGACGGTGCAGCAGATGCAGCCGTTCGACAGCTCAACGATGTTCTCGGCCGGGCAGGCGGCGTCGGCGCAACCCTTGAGGATCTCTCCATCGACACCCATCGTGCCGAATTCGTTCACGATCACCGCAAGGCGCAGCCCCTGGGGGTTGGCCATCAGATGGCGCACCAGGGTCGTCTTGCCCGACCCCAGAAAGCCGGTGATCACGGTGACGGGGGTCTTGATAAGGTCGTTCATGGTCACTCCTGCGACAGGGTATGCGGGGGGATGCGGGCAAGGCTCTGCTTGCGGAAGACGGCGGGGCGTTCGCGCCACGGCACGATGCCGTCGGCGGTCCCGGCATAGGCGCGCGCGCCCGACAGGATGTCGGCGGCGTCGTCCAGCGTCAGGCGGCCATAGACATAGGACCACTTGCCCGGCGCGGACAGCGCGACGGAACAGCCCTGCGAACAGGCAGAAAGGCATTCGACGGGGCGGATCTCGACGCCGTCGGGGGCGGTGCGGGACAGCAGGTCGTGCAGCCGGGCGCCAAGGCGCGGCACGTCCGGGCCAGGGGCATCCGTCCTTGCGGCATCGGTCCCTGCGGCATCGGGAACCGGGTCGGGCACGGTGCCGCGACAGGTGGTGCAGACATGCAGAACGGCGCGCATCGCGGCCCCTTCCTTGTTGCGGCAAGGGGCGTCCGAGAGGAGGCGGCACGGGGCATCCGGCCATCACCTGCCGGTCGCGAAACACCCCGTTCGCCCGTCATCGTCAGGTGCTGGCAGGTCTCCCGGCTTGCGGATCCAGGGGCGAATGCCCCAACGGTCGTCCCACCTTCCCAGCCCCAATCGGGGCCAGTGGATCGGGCGACCTCTCCGGTCACGGTCGCGGGGGCGGCTGCGCTTGGGGTCGCGGGTCTGGTGACCCGGGGCCTTGTCGCATTCCCTCTTCGCCTGTCATAGACAGGAACCAACACGCCCTCACCCAAACCCCCGCACCCGCCGTTTGTCAACCGCAAGGAGCGACCCGATGACGCAGACCGACCCGATTTCCGCCGAGGATCAGGACCGCCACGCCGCCAAGATGGCCAGGAAAAAGGCCGCACGCGACCGCATGATGGAGACCAAGACCGGCGAAAAGGGCCTGATCATCGTCCATACCGGGCCGGGCAAGGGCAAGTCGTCGTCGGGGTTCGGCATGATCATGCGCTCCATCGCGCACGGGATGCCCTGCGCCGTTGTGCAGTTCATCAAGGGCGCGTGGGACACGGGCGAACGCACGCTGCTGACCACGCATTTCACCGACATCTGCCAGTTCCACGCCATGGGCGAGGGCTTTACCTGGGAGACGCAGGACAAGTCCCGTGACATCGCCATGGCGCAGGCCGGGTGGGCGCGCGCGCGGGACCTGATCCGTGACCCGGCCATCCGCATGGTCCTGCTGGACGAGATCAACATCGCGCTGCGCTATGGTTATCTGGACGCGGCCGAAGTGGTGGCCTTTCTGCAGGCGGAAAAGCCCGCCATGACCCATGTGGTGCTGACCGGGCGCGGCGCCCCCGACGCGCTGATCGAGGCTGCCGACCTGGTGACCGAGATGACCCAGGTCAAGCATCCGTTCCGGTCTGGGATCAAGGCGCAGGCCGGGGTCGAATACTGACGCGCGCGGGTCGGCAGTCAAAAAACCTCACGCGGCGGTGAACCCTCGGGGGGAGTCACGGGTTCCCTTTGGTATATCCCAATCGCCGGAGCCCGCCTGACGTGACCCCACCCCCGCTTGCCCCCGACGCCGCCCTGTTCCTGGATTTCGACGGCTGCCTGGTCGACATCGCCCCCCGGCCCGATGCGGTCGTTGTCACGCAGGCGCTGCGCGACCGGCTGGCGGCGCTGTACCGGAGGCAGGGGGGTGCGGTGGCGCTGATCTCGGGGCGCGACGTGGCCGACCTGCGCGGACATATGGACGGGTTCGAGGGCATCGTCGCGGGCAGCCACGGCGCCGAACTGTCGCTGCGCCCCGGCCGCATTCAGACCCTGCACCGGGTGGATTTCGACGCGGGCCCCCTTCATGCCGCGGCCCATGCCGCCGCCGCGCCCCATCCCGCCCTGCTGGTCGAGGAAAAGCCCCACGGCGTCGCACTGCATTATCGGGACGCCCCCGATCTGCGCGCCTTTGTCGATGAGGTGATGCAGGATCTGGCCGATCGGAACCCGCATCTGGTGCTGCAGCCCGCCAAGATGGCGGTCGAACTGCGCCCCGGCGGTGTCGGCAAGGACAGCGCGCTGGCGCATCTGATGACGCTTGAGCCCTTTGCCGGGCGCGTGCCGGTCTTTGCGGGCGACGATACCACCGACGAACCCGCCATGGCCGAGGCGCAGGCCCGCGGTGGCTTTGCCATCAAGATCGGCGACGGTCCCACCGCCGCGCATCACCGATTGTCCGACCCTGCCGCGCTGGCCGCCTGGCTTGACGCATCGCTGAACTGAGGAATGCCCATGTCCACCGAACCGCGCCTGATCGTCGTCTCGAACCGCCTGCCGCTGGGGGACGATCCCTCGGGCGGGCTGGTGGTGGCGCTGGAGGATGCGTTGCGCAGTTCCGGCGGGGTGTGGGTGGGTTTCTCGGGCGAGGTGACGGACGATCCCGCGCCCGACCTGCAGGACCATCCGGGCGCGGCGTTCCAACGGCTGTCCTTTGACCTGACCCCGCAAGAGCATGACGAATACTATCTGGGCTATTCCAACTCCATCCTGTGGCCGCTGTGCCATGGGCGCCCCAACCTGATGCGCATCAGGCCCGAATACCTGGATGGATATGCACGGGTGAACCAGCGCATCGCGCGGATGCTGCTGCCGGTCCTGCGCCCCGATGACCGGATCTGGGTGCAGGATTATCACCTGTTCCCGATGGCCGCCGAACTGCGCGCCTTGGGGGTGGAAAACCCGATCGGCCATTTCCTGCACATCCCCATTCCGGGTCCGGCTGATTGCGCGGCCCTGCCCAACCCCGCGCAGCTGTTCGATTGGCTGTCCCATTACGATCTGCTGGGGTTCCAGGCCGAACGCGACCTTGGCGCCTTTGCCGAAAGCGCCCGTCAGCTGGCGGACGGCGATCAGGTCGCGCCGGACCGCTTCCGGCTGTCGGGACGCATGGTCCGCACGCAGGTCTTTCCGATCGGCATCGACGCCGCGGCCTTCATCACCGAGGCAGCAGACGCCCCCGACAGCGACCGCATGCGCCTGTTGACCGGGGCCAAGATGATGATCGGCGTCGACCGGCTGGATTATTCCAAGGGCATCCCGCAGCGGTTCCGGGCCTATCAGCTGCTGCTGGAAAAGATCCCCGACCTGCACGAGAAGATCTCGTTCCTGCAGATCGCGCCTCCGACGCGGGGCGAGGTCGAAGCCTATCAGGACATCCGGGAGGAGACCGAACACCTGGCCGGACGCATCAACGGCCAGTTCGCGACGTTGAACTGGACGCCGATCCGGTTCATTCATCGGCCGTTCCCGCGTCCCGTGCTGGCGGGGCTGTACCGGCAGGCGCGCATCGGGTTGGTCACGCCGCTGGCCGACGGGATGAACCTGGTCGCCAAGGAATACGTCGCCGCTCAGAACCCCGACGATCCGGGCGTGCTGATCCTGTCGCGCTTTGCCGGGGCCGCTGAGACCATGGCCGAGGCGCTGATCATCAACCCCCACGACCCGCATGATCTGGCCGTCGCGATGGCACAGGCGATGCGGATGTCGCAAGCCGAACGCCGCGACCGCCATGCCGCCCTCCTGAAAGGTGTGGTGGACCACGATGTCGCCTGGTGGTCGCGCACCTATCTGGAGGCGCTGACGGCGCGGTGATTCGCGCGGGGTGTGCCCAAGGATCGGGCAATACCCTCAAATTGCGCCCTGTCCCGTGGCAGCGCACGTTCCGGTTGACCGAGCGGCGCGGCCTGCGGTGACAGGGGCGCGGGTCCGGCGCATGGTGGACCTATGAAGCAGATGCTTCGTGGCGTCCTCCTCCCGGTCCGGCCACGGACACTTCGGAAAGCCGCCGGTCCTGCCGCCCCCCTCCTCCCTGCGGCCAGGTCCGGCGGTCTTTTCGTCTCAGCCGATCAGGCCCGCCACGTGGCGCAGGGCTGCGGCATAGCCGTTCAGCCCCAGCCCCGCGATCACTCCGTCGGCGCGCTTTGACACGAACGAATGGTGGCGGAACGCCTCGCGCTTGTGGACCTGGCTGATATGGACCTCGATCACCGGGCCGTCGAAGGCGTTCAGCGCATCCAGCACCGCGACCGAGGTATGGGTCAGTGCCGCCGGGTTGATGACGATGGCCGCGGCTTCCAGCCGGGCTTCGTGGATCCAGTCGACGATCTGGCCTTCCCAGTTCGACTGCAGGAAGCGGATGTCATGCGGGGCGGCGGCCTTGCGGCACAGCGCCTCAAGATCGGCCAGCGTCTCGTGGCCATAGACCTCGGGCTGGCGCTGGCCCAGCAGGTTCAGGTTCGGACCGTTCAGAACATGGATCAGCGGCATCGGGGTCTCCTTGCTGGGGCTTGCTAGCGCGGGCGGGTGTCAGCCCGCAAGCGCGGTGACGGGGGCGGCGCGATGGGCGGGGTCGATCATGCGCAGCGCCGGAGGATCGTCCGACAGGATCGCCACCGCGCCGGGGGCGGGGGGGCCGGACCACAGCACCGCCCCGTCGTGACCGATCAGCGCCAGTCTTTCGCCCTGCATCCGCAGCACGCCGGGCCCCGGCGCTTGCCACAGGACCGCGCCGCCCCGCATCAGCCGCGGCCCGGCATCGGGGTCGTTCTCCAGCCGCACGGGGCCGCAGGTCAGCACCTGTCCGGGCCACAGCGGGCCGTCCATCCGGTCGGTGGGCGCACATTCCCCGGTCAGCCCGCGTGCCAGCAGGGCGGCCAGCGTGGCACGGTCCCACCCGTGATGGGGCGCGGCCGCGGTCAGGACAACCATCTTGGCCAGCGCCGCGACGGGCGTCATGTCGCCCCCCGCGACGGCCCCGGTCGCCGCGATCCAGGCCCCGGCGGCATAATCGAACGCGCCGACCTGCCCGCCGATCACCCGGCTGGCGATCAGCACGGGCACGTCCGCATCCGCCAGCACCTGCGCGATCGCGCCATTTCCTGCGGGGACATTGCCGGGGCCGAACCCCTCCAGCAGCAGGCCGGTCGCGCCCTGGTCCAGCGCCGCGCGCACCTGCTGCGCCAGCATCGGGGCGGCGGCGCGGTGATCGGCAGGCACGGCCGTGATCTGCACCACGCGCTGATCGTCGATGCAGGCCTGCACCGCGTCCAGCTGGGCCATCGCCCGCGCATGGGCCGCGGGCGCGTCCAGCGCCAAGTCGGGGGCGGCGGGGCCGGGCAGGGGCGCGACCGTGCCCCGGCGGATGCCGATGCCGCGTTCCGCCAGAGGCGCCAGATGCGGGCTGTCAAAGGCCGCGAAGCGTGTCGTCGACACCTTGAGTGCGCGGCACCCGCGCAGCAGGCGTCCGTCGAAGAAGATCGCGACCTCGGGCAGGCGCAGGCGGGCACAGGACAGTGCGCCGGTCAGGTTGGCCAGCGCATCGCTGCCCGCGTTCAGGACCAGCCCGGCGGGGGTGTCGGTGAACAGCGGCAGCTGTGCGCCCGTCAGGATCACCGGCTTGGACAGCGCCGCGCGGGCCAGCCCCAGATCGTCGAAGACGTTCAGCAGCAGGGGAAGCGCCGCGCCGGTGTAATCCATCGTGTCGGTGCCGTGCAGGATCACGAAGGCGTCGTGGTCGGCATAGAGGTCCAGCACCCGCCGCGCGATCCGGCACCAGTCGGACGGGCGCAGGTCGGTGCTGTCCAGCGTTCCGGGCCCGTCATCCGAAAACCGCAGTCCCGTGTCGAAATGCAGCGCGTCCCCCGGCAGGGCCGCCGCCAGCGCCGGCCCCAGCAGATCCTGCGCGGCGCGGGCAAAGCGGTCCGCCGCCATGGGGGCCAGCGGCTGGCCCGTGCTGCTGATCGTGCCGCCCGTGTTGATGATGCAGATGCGCATGAGGGTCCCCCGTTCCCGGACCGCTATAGAACGCTCAGGCGGTGCCGATCCAGCCCCGTAGAAAGCTGGCAAGGTTGTGCGTCAGATCCTCGGACAGATAGCCGCCCTCCTGGACGATGACGGTGGGCAGGCCCGCGGCGCGGATGCGGGCGGCGGCGCGGGCGAAACCCGGGGTGGTGACGCGCAGCCCGCGAAACGGGTCGTTCTCGTGCGCGTCCAGCCCCAGGGCCAGGACAAGCGCGCCCGGCGCAAAACCCGCGATGCGGTCCAGCGCGCGGTCGATGGCGTCCAGCCAGACGGCATCGTCCGATCCCAGGGGCAGCGGCAGGTTCAGGTTTGTGCCGGCCGGCCCCACCTCATGCGCATGGCCCAGATAGAAGGGATAGAACGCGTCCGGATCGGCATGAACGGACACGGTCAGCACGTCGGCACGGTCAAAAAAGATCTGCTGCGTGCCGTTGCCGTGATGGACATCGATGTCCAGGATGGCGACCCGGTCATGCGCCGCGCGCAGGGCCTGCGCGGCGATCGCGGAATTGTTCAGGAAACAGTGCCCCGCCGCGGTGTCGGCATCGGCATGGTGCCCCGGCGGACGGCACAGCGCATAGGCCGCGCCCGCCCCGTACAGCACCGCGCGGCTGGCCGCCAGTGCGGTGTCCACCCCGCGCAGCGCCGCCGCATAGGTGTGCTGACCAAGCGGACAGCCGGTATCGGCCATGTGCCAGCCCGCCCGCCCGGTGATCCCCGACGGATAGGTCTGGTCGGCCTTCTGCGGATGCAGATTGGCCACAACCTCGGCCCCCGCGCCGGGGGCCGTCTGCCATTCGTCCCATGCGGTTTCCAGAAAGTGCAGATAGCGCGCCGTGTGAACCGCGTGCATCGGGGCGCGGTCGGCCACCGGCGGATCGGTCGCGGTCAACCCCGCGGCGGCGATGCCCGCCAGCAGGCAGTCCGCACGTTCGGCGGTTTCCTTGTTCGCCATCGGCACCCCGCGCAGCATCCAGAACCGGGGATCGTGGGCGGCGGTGTCGGGTGCGTAAAAGCAGAGCAGGCTGTCCATGCGGCGCAGGCTAGGACGCCCGCGCCGCATCGGCAAGATCAGAAGCCGCTATGCGTCTTTAGGAACTCCGCCTCCTCGGCGGTGCTGTCGCGGCCCAGGATCGCGTTGCGATGCGGAAAGCGGCCGAAGCGTTCGACGATGTCGCGATGCTCGCGCGCGAAATGCAGCGAATGGTCGTTGCCCAGGTCTTCGTACAGCGCCACCGACCGGGTCTGGTCGGCCAGATCCTCGCTGTGCATGAACGGCAGATAGAAGAACTGCCGCCGGTCGGGGGCCTGGCCCACGTCATGGCCCATGTCCAGCGCGGTCCGCGCGTGGCGCAGCGCCAGGTCGTTCGATTCGAAGCTGCGCGGCCCGCCGCGATAGATGTTGCGCGGGAACTGGTCCAGCACGATCACCAGAGCCAGCGCGCTGTCGGGCGCGTCCATCCAGTCGTCCAGCCGCCCGGCATGCGCGGCCTCGTAGGTGTCGCTGAAACGGGCGGCGATGTCGCGGTCGATGTCGTCCGACTTGGCGAACCAATAGGGGCGCATCTGGTCCGAAAACCAGAACTCCAGCACCTCGTGGGGGGTCTTGGGCATGTGTCTCTCCGTCACGGCAAGGGGATGTGTTCGTCGCGGTCGCCCGGCGGCAGGTCGAACCGTCCTTGTCCCCAACGCGCCTCGCGCCATTCCTGTTTCGCGGCCTCGATCCGTTCGCGCGACGACGCGACGAAGTTCCACCAGATGTGGCGCGGCCCGTTCAGCGTGGCACCGCCAAGCGCCATCAGCCGCGCGCCCCGGTCGCCCGCCGCCACCGTGATCGCGTCGCCGGGGCGGAACACCATCATCTGGCCAGCCTGGAACTCCTGCCCGGCGATGCTGACGCTGCCCTCGGTGATGTAGATCCCCCGATCCTCGTGATCGACGGGCAGGGGAAAGCGGGCGCGGGCGGCAAGCGTCACGTCCAGATAGAACGTGTCGGAATGCATCGTCGCGGGGGCTGTCTCGCCATAGGCGCGACCCAGGATCAGTCGCGCCTCGATCCCCTGGTCGCGGATCTCGGGCAGGGCGTCCGCCGCGTGATGTTCGAAGCTGGGGGCGATGTCCTCATGCGTCTCCGGCAGGGCGATCCAGGTCTGGATCCCCAGCAGGCTGCTGGGCCCGGCGCGCACGGCGTCGGGGCTGCGTTCGGAATGGGTCACGCCGCGCCCCGCCACCATCCAGTTCAGCGCGCCCGGCGTGATGATCTGGTCGGCGCCGGTGCTGTCTTGATGCTGAAAGCTGCCGCGATACAGATAGGTGACCGTGCCCAGCCCGATATGGGGGTGCGGGCGCACGTCGATGCCCTGGTCGGTCAGGAATTCCGCCGGGCCCATCTGGTCGAAGAAGATGAACGGCCCGACCATCTGGCGTTTGGGGGCGGGCAGGGCGCGGCGTACCTCGAACCCGCCCAGGTCGCGGGCGCGGGGGATGATCAGCGTCTCGATGGCATCGGCGCCGATGGCGTCGGGGCATCCGGGGGTCAGGGCGGGGTTCCAGCTCATGGCGTTCTCTCCTGTGCTGTTCCCAAGGGTGGGGGTTTGCGGGCCATCGGGCAAGCGTGCAGGCGTTCTGCCCGTGCGAACGCCGGGTTGCGTACGACCCCCGTGGCGCCGAACGACCGCCATGGGCATGTTGGATCCTGAAAGGAGGTCGCCATGACGGGACTTCATCACGTGACGGCCATCACGCGCGACGTGCAGGCCAATGTCGATTTCTGGATGGGCTTTCTGGGCCTGTCGCTGGTCAAGCAGACCGCGGGGTTCGAGGATGCCGAACAGCTGCATCTGTTCTATGGCGATGCCACGGGCGCGCCCGGGTCGCTGGTCAGCTTTCTAGTCTGGCAGGACGGTGCGCCCGGTCGGGTGGGACACGGACAGGTGGCCGAGATCGCCTTGGCCATCCCCCGCGCGCGGATCGGCGACTGGCTGACCCGCGCCATGCAGCGTGGCTTGCGCGTCGAGGGGCCGGTCCGCGAATTCGGCGCGCCGGTCCTGCGCCTGCGCGACCCGGACGGGATCATCGTCAAGCTGGTGGGCGGGGACATCCCCGATACCGGCTGGCCCGCGGCCCCCGCCCGCCTGCAGGGCGTGACCCTGTGGTCGCAGGACGCCCCGGCCACGGCGGCGTTCCTGGCGCGCTTCGGCTATGCCCACCAGGGCATCGAAGGCGGCGTGACGCGCCTGGCATCGGACCGCGACGCGATCGACATCCGCGACACGGCAGGGTTCGTGCCGGGCATTCCGGGAACCGGGGTGATCGACCATGTCGCCCTGCGCGTGCCCGATGTCGCGGCGATCGACGCGCACCGGGCCGCGCTGACCGATGTGACGGTCCATGATCGGCTGTATTTCACCTCGCTCTATGTCCGCGATCCTGCGGGCATCCTGATCGAACTGGCGACCGACGGTCCCGGCATGGCCGTGGACGAGGACGACCTTGGCCGGACGCTGAAGGTCCCGCCGCACATGACTGACGACACCGACCTGCGGCTGCGCCTGCCGCAATTCGCCCGCCCGGGCGAGGAAAGGACCCCCATGCGCGATCTGCCTTTCATCCACCGCATCCACACCCCCGACGATGCAGACGGGTCGGTGATCCTGCTGCTGCACGGCACCGGCGGATCGGAATCCGACCTGATGCCGCTGGCGCATCGCATCGCGCCGCGCGCCACCCTGCTGGGCCTGCGCGGCCGGTCGACCGAAGAGGGCGTCGCCCGGTTCTTTCGGCGCCTGTCCATGGCCAGCTTTGACCAGGACGACATCCGGTCCGAAGCCGCGGCCTTTGCCGCCTTCTGGGAGGGTGCGATGGCGGCCTATGGCCTCGACCCCGCGCGGCTGACGGTGCTGGGCTATTCGAACGGCGCAAACTTTGCGGGGGCGGTGATGGCGCTGCATCCAGGGCTGATCGCGCGGGCGATTCTGATCCGGCCGATGCTGGTGCTGGACCCGGTGCCACGGGCCGACCTGTCGGGGGTCCGGGTTCTGACGCTGCAGGGGGCGCGCGACCCCTATGGGCATTACGCCCCGGCGCTGAACGACTGGCTGACCGCAAGCGGGGCCGATCTGGACGCCCGCACGATCGCGGCGGGACACGAGATCGCCCCCGAGGACCTGGCCGCGGCCAGCGCCTGGATGGCCAGTTCCGGGGCATGAAAAAGCCCCGCCTCCGGTCTTGGCCGGAGGCGGGGCGCACTGGTCAGACTGTGTACGGCGCTATAACTCAGACAAATTCGAACCGGTTCCCGAACGGGTCCGCCACGGCCGCCGATTTCTCTGGAAATCCGGTCAAGGCGACGTGATCCAGCCCGGTCCGGCCGTCGGGACGGGGACCGGCGCCCCGGCTGTTCCAGACATTCGCGGCCAGATGGTGGTGATAGCCGTTCCAGCCGTACCACCCCCCGCCCGGCGCATCATGGGTGCGCGTCAGGCCAAGCGTGCCCTGCATGAAGTCATCGGCCGCGTCCATCGCCCCGACCTGCAGGTGGACATGGCCGATTTGGGTCCCGGCGGGCGCGCCCTGCCAGGGCCCGTCCGCCGCGGCCGCAAGATCGTTCAGGTCCAGCCGTTCGGTAACCATCCGCACGCGGTCGCCGTCGCGGGCCCAGTCCGAGGCAGGCCGGTCGCGATAGATCTCGATCCCGTTGCCTTCGGGGTCGTCCAGATACAGCGCCTCGCTGACATCGTGATCCGATGCGCCGGTCAGCCGCACGCCCGTATCGGCGGCGTGGCGCAGCCAGCGGCCCAGGGCCGCGCGGTCGGGCAACAGGAAGGCGGTGTGGAACAGGCCCGCGTCACGCGGATCGCGCGGGATGGCGGCGGGGTCGCCCGACAGGCGGATCAGCACCTGCCCGCCCGCGCCCAGGTCGCGCTGCGCCCCGTCCCCGCCCATCGGTTCCAGCCCAAGCGCGGTCTGATAGAACCGCGCCATGCCGGGCAGGTCGCGCACGGTCAGCGCGACATGGGCGATGCCGGTCATGACCGGCCGCCGCCGATCGAGCCGGCAAAGCCCGCCACGAATTCGGCCAACCTTTCGCGGGTCTTGTCGTCCGTCAAGTTGCCTTGGTCGTCGAACAGATCGCCCGCGCGCGACACCATCAGCCGTCCTTCCCACCAAGGGCGGGTGGCCAGCATCCGCAGCACCGGCAGCCAGTGCGACTGCGCATGCGCGGTTCCGAAATTGCCCGGAGAGGCGCCGATGACGGCCACGGGCTTGCCCTTGAAGACGGCCATGCCCTGGCCGCGCGACATCCAGTCGATGACGTTCTTCAGCACGCCCGGCACGCCGTTGTTGTATTCCGGGCTGACCAGCAGCAGCCCGTTCGCGGCCGCCAGCTGGTCGGTCAGGGTCGTGACCGCGGGGGGAATGCCCGACGCGGCCTCCAGATCGCCATCATAGAGCGGCACCTGCGCGATGTCGCCGATGGTGATCGTCACACCCTCGGGGGCGGCATCCGCCGCCGCCCGAAGCAGGCCGGAATTCAGCGATGCCCGACGCAGGCTGCCGGAAAGTCCCAGGATCGTGGTCATCGCGTCTCTCCTTGCGTTCAGGCCAAGGGTTTCAGCCCGGCCTCGATCTGCTGGCGCTTGCCCTCCAGGAAGGGGGGCAGGGACAGGCCCTCGCCCATCGTCTCGAAGGGTTCGTCCACGTCGAAGCCCGGCCCGTCGGTCGCCAGTTCGAACAGATTGCCGCCGGGTTCGCGGAAATACAACGACCGGAAATAGAACCGCTCGACCTCGCCGCTGCTGGGTACGCGGAACCGGGCCACGCGGTCGGTCCAGGCGGTCAGGGCGGCGGTATCGGGCACGCGGAAGGCCACGTGATGCACCCCGCCCGCGCCTTGGCGCGCCTGCGGCAGGCCGGGCTGGACCGCGACATGCAGTTCGGCCGCGGCACCACCCTCGCCCATCTCGAAGACATGGACCTGGCCCTGGCCATCGGGGCTGGCATAATCGCGCACCGGGCGCATGTTCATGACCTGGGTCAGCACGGCTTGGGTCGGGGCCAGTTCGGGAACCGAGATGGTGATCGGCCCCAGCCCGTGGATCTGGTGTTCGGCGGGCACGTCGCTGCGATCCCAGGGCTGGCCCGCCGGGGTAGGGGCGGCGATCAGGCGCAGGCGCTGACCCTCGGGGTCCTCGACATCCAAGGTCGGGCGGCCGTCCAGCGTGGTGATCTTGCCGGCCAGGCCCGACAGACGGTCGGCCCAGTAGTCCAGGCTGTCCGCGCCCACGCGCAGCCCCGTCCGGGTGATCGCGTTCGTGCCGCGACGTTCGGGCGCGGCGGGCCAGTCGAAGAAGGTGATGTCGGTGCCGGGGCTGCCCGCGCCGTCCGCGAAGAACAGGTGATAGGCCGAGGTGTCGTCCTGGTTCACGGTCTTCTTGACCCGGCGCAAGCCAAGGGTCTGGGTATAGAACTGGTTGTTGCCCGGCGCATTGGCGGTGATCGCCGTCAGGTGATGGATTCCGGTCAGCTGCATGGCAGGCTCCTTTCCTTGCTTGAAGGGAATATGGCGCAGGCGGGGCGTTCGCGGCACCCATGCGCGCGGCAACGCCGCGTTCGGTTCTTGCGAACGACCGGCGACGTGCTAGGGTTCGCCATGACCTGGACGATCACGGATATCCGAACCTTTCTGTCGGTGCTGGATGCGGGCAGCATCTCGGGTGCCGCGGCGCGGTCGGACTTGTCGAAATCCGTGGTCAGCAAGCGGATCACTGATTTCGAGGCCGCGTTGGGCGTCGCGCTGTTCACCCGGCATGCCGGGCGCATCGCGCCCACCGACAGCGCGCTGTCCCTGGCCGAACGGTTGCGCCCGGCGCTGGCCGAACTGGTCGCCGCCACCGAAAGCGCCGCCGCGCCGGAGGCCGCGCTGCGCGGGCGGCTGGCCATCGCGGCGCCGATGAGTTTCGGCATCCGCCACCTGGGCCCGGTGATCGCGGGTTTCGCGCGCGCCCATCCGGGGCTGGAGATCGTGCTGGATTACGATGACCGGCACATGGACCTGGGGCGGGCGGGGTTCGATCTGGGGCTGCGCATCGGGCATCTGAAGGACAGCAGCCTGATGGCGCGCCGCCTGTGCGAGGATCCGCGCGCCCTGGTGGCCAGTCCCGATTACCTGGCGCAGCACGGCGCGGTCGGGGCGCCCGGCGATCTGGCGGGGCACGAGATCATCGGATACCTGAATGCGCGGCTGGCCGAGATCTGGCCCTTTGGCGACCAGGTCGCGCCGCCCCGGCAGAGCCGGGTATCCGCCAACAACGGCGAGGCGATGCGCGATCTGGCCATCGGCGGGTTGGGCCTGGCGCTGCTGCCGCTGTTCATCGTCCATGACGCGTTGCGCGACGGGCGGCTGGTGCAGGTGCTGCCGGACCTGGCGCAGGACCCGCTGCCGATCAGCGTGGTCTGGCCGCCGATCCGGCCGCTGCCCCGCAAGACGCGGGCCTTTGTCGATCACATCGCGGCGGCCTTTGCCGAGGACCCGCCATGGCAGCGCGGTCTGATGCGTCCCGCGACGGCCGGGGGGCCAGCCCCCCGGACCCCCCGCCCCCCCAAGCCCCTGGAAGGTGTGCCATGAAGCTTGTCGATCCCGATGCGCCGTTCTTTCGCCCGCTGTGGGTGCGGGTGATCTGCGTGATCCTGCCGCTGATCTGGGCGGGGGTGGAGCTGTGGTCGGGCAGTACCGCCTGGGCCATGCTGTTCGGGGCCGCGGGGATCTATCTGGGGCTGGCCCTGTTCGTGTGGCGGCGGCCGGAGCCCTGAGGCCCCGGCCACCCGTATCTTAGGCGGTCAGCGCCGGCGCACCCGTCAGCCAGGCGAAGCCGTTCGCCGGCAGGTGCAGCGTGCCGCCCTCCAGCGTGGCGTTGACCGGGCCGCTGAGGTCGGTATCGCCCGCGACCGCCACCGACAGGGGCGTGCGCGACAGGTTGAACACCGCCGTCAGCGCCTGCCCGTCATGGTCGCGGCGGAAGGCCAGGATCGGTTCGGGCATGTCCAGGAAGGCGGTCTTGCCCAAGCGCAGCGCATCGGACGCCTTGCGAAAGGCGATCGTGCCGCGATAGGCGGCCAGCACGCTATCGTTGCTGTTCTGCTGATGCGCCACGGCGCGGACCGCCTGGTCGTCCTTGACCGGCAGCCAGGGCGTCGCGTCCGAGAACCCCGCATGCGGTTCGACCTGGTCCCAGACCATCGGCGTGCGGCAGCCGTCGCGGCCCTTGACCTCGGGCCAGAAGCGCAGGGCAGGGGGGTCGGTCAGTTCCTCATAGACCAGGGTCGTCTCGGTCTGGCCCAGCTCCTCTCCCTGATAGAGGCAGATCGTGCCAGGAAAGGACAGCAGCATCGCCGCCGCCTGCCGTGCCAGCGCCTCGGGGGATTGCGCATGGTCGGCCCAACGGGACACGTGCCGGATCACGTCGTGGTTCGAGAAGGACCAGCAGGAATGGCTGTCCGGGGCATGATCGTGCACGCCCTCGATCGTGTGCCGGAAATGGCGCGCGGTGAAGTCGGGGCTGAGCATCTCGAAGCTGTAGCACATGTGCAGGCGGTCATCGCCCTGAGTGTAATCGCCCATGATGTCGATGGCGGTCTGGCCGCCGTCACCGACCTCTCCGACCATCATGCGGGCGTCGTATTCGTCGGTCAGCGCGCGCATGCGTTCCAGGAAGGCGATGTTCTCGGGCTGGTTCTTGGAATGGACGTGGCGCTGAAAGCCGTAGGTCTCGGGGCCCTTGTGGTCGGGATTGGGCGGGTTGTCGCGCAGCTTGGCGTCGTGGAAGTAGTAGTTGACCGTGTCCAGCCGGAACCCGTCGACGCCGCGATCCAGCCAGAATCGCATCGTGTCCAGCAGGGCGTCCTGGACCGCGGGGTTCCACATGTTCAGGTCGGGCTGCTCGATCAGGAAGTTGTGCAGGTAGTACTGGCGCCGGCGCGGCTCCCATTCCCAGGCCGGGCCGCCGAAGACGGAGGGCCAGTTCGTGGGCGGTGTGCCGTCGGGCTTGGGGTCGGCCCAGACATACCAGTCGGCCTTGGGGTTAGTGCGGTCGCGGCGGCTCTCCTCGAACCAGGGATGCTTGTCGCTGGAATGGCTGATGACCTGGTCGATGATGACCTTCAGGCCCAGGGCGTGCGCGCGGGCGACCATGGCGTCGAAATCGGCCATGCTGCCGAACAGCGGGTCGACGCCGGTATAGTCGGACACGTCATAGCCCATGTCCTTCTGCGGCGAGGTGAAGAAGGGCGACAGCCAGATCGCATCCACACCAAGGCCCGCCACATGGTCCAGCCGGCGCGTGATGCCCGGCAGGTCGCCGATGCCGTCGCCGTCACTGTCCTGAAAACTGCGGGGATAGATCTGATAGATCACCGCGTCGCGCCACCATTCCGCCATCATCGATACCTTTCCGGAAAATCCTGTCGTCGCGGATGACTATAGCGAGATCAAAAAGGAGGTGTTAGCGTTAACCAGACGATTGCCCGAATCTATGATCGGGCTAAGGTGGGCCTCATGGACAAAAGCAAGAATCCTCCGCATGTTAGCCCAGAAGATCAGGCCCTGCTGGCCCAGGGGCGATGTTCGCAACCGTTTTCAATTCTGGGACCGCGCCCGTTCGGCGACGGTCAGTGGCTGACCGTCTATCACCCTGACTTGGCCGCACTGTCGGCCGTGGGGCCCGACGGAGAGGCGGATCTGCCGCGCGTGGCGGGCGATCTGTTCGCCGGCCCCATCCCGGCCGGTCCCTATCGGCTGAAGGCCCGGTCGGGCGGCGGCGTCGAATGGACCTTCGACGACCCCTATCGGTTCGCGCCCGTGCTGGGCGAAATGGACCTGCACCTGCTGGCCGAAGGCACGCACAAGCGGCTGTGGCAGGTGCTGGGCGCGCATGTGACCACCCATCAGGGCGTCGCAGGGACCCGCTTTGCGGTCTGGGCGCCCAATGCGCGGCGGGTGTCGGTCGTGGGCCAGTTCAACGGGTGGGACGGCCGGCGCCATCCGATGCGCCGCGTGGGCCAGGGGTTCTGGGAGATCTTCCTGCCCGACCTGGGCGAGGGCACCCTCTACAAGTACGAGGTTCTGGACGCCCATGGCGGGGTCATGCTGAAGGCCGACCCGGTGGGTTTCGGCAGCCAGCATCCGCCCGAGAAGGCCAGCGTGGTGCGCGACATCACCGGCTATGGCTGGAAGGACGCCGAATGGATGGCGCGGCGCGCGCGGGCGCAGGATCGCCGCGCCCCCATCAGCATCTATGAGGTCCATCCGGGCAGCTGGCGGCGCAAGTACGACGATGGCGGGCGGCCGCTCTCCTATCAGGAGATGGCGCGGGATCTGGTGGCCTATGCCAAGGACATGGGCTTCACCCATCTGGAGCTGATGCCGGTCAGCGAGTTTCCCTTTGACGGGTCCTGGGGCTATCAGCCGGTGGGCCTTTATGCGCCGACGATCCGCTTCGGCCCGCCGCATGAGTTCCGCGACCTGGTCGATGCGGCGCATCGGGCCGGTCTGGGGGTGCTGCTGGACTGGGTGCCGGGGCATTTCCCGACCGACGCGCATGGCCTGGCCCGCTTCGACGGGACGGAGCTTTACGAACATGCCGACCCGCGCGAGGGGTTCCACCAGGACTGGAACACGCTGATCTACAACTATGGCCGGACCGAGGTGCAGAACTTCCTGACCGCCAATGCGGTCTACTGGCTGGACGAATACCATATCGACGGGCTGCGCGTGGATGCGGTGGCGTCGATGCTGTACCGCGACTATTCGCGCAAGGCGGGCGAATGGGTCCCGAACAAGGATGGCGGGCGCGAGAACTATGAGGCGATTGCCTTCCTTCAGAACATGAACATCGAGGCTTACGGCGAACAGCCCGGCATCATGACCGTGGCCGAGGAGAGCACGTCCTTTCCCAAGGTCTCGGCCCCGGTCGATGCGGGGGGGCTGGGCTTTGGCTTCAAGTGGAACATGGGCTGGATGAACGACACCCTGCGCTACATGAGCCGCGATCCGGTCCATCGCCGCTATCACCACGACCTGATGAGCTTTGGGCTGATGTACGCCTTCAGCGAGAACTTCATCCTGCCGATCAGCCATGACGAGGTCGTCCACGGCAAGGGCAGCCTGCTGCACAAGATGCCCGGCGACGAATGGCAGCAGTTCGCGAACCTGCGCGCCTATTTCGGCTTCATGTGGGGGCATCCGGGCAAGAAGCTGCTGTTCATGGGCTGCGAGTTCGGCCAGCCCGAGGAGTGGAACCACAACGGAGAGCTGAACTGGCACGCCGCCGGCCAGCCGATGCACCAGGGCGTGCAGGCACTGGTGCGCGACCTGAACGGCCTTTACCGCGACACCCCCGCCCTGCACGTCAAGGATGCCGAGCCCGAGGGGTTCCAGTGGATCGCGACCGATCCCGCGCAGTCGACCTATTCCTGGATCCGGCGTGGCGATGCGGGCGATCCGCCGGTGGTGGTGGTCTGCAACTTCACCCCCGTGCCGCGCCCCGGTTTCCGCATCGGCGTGCCGCAGGCGGGGCGCTGGCGCGAGGCGTTGAACACCGATGCCACCGCCTATGGCGGCAGCGGCATGGGCAATCTGGGCGGCGTCGTGGCGGACGGGGAACCGCAGGACGGTCAGCCGGCTTCGATGGCTGTGACCCTGCCGCCCCTGTCCGTGGTGATCTTCGTGGCGGCAGGCTGAAATCATGAGGGAGGAGAGGACCATGGTGGAAACGCAACGGCTGACGCGCCGGGCGATGGCATTCGTGCTGGCGGGGGGCCGGGGCAGTCGCCTGAAGGAGCTGACCGACCGGCGCGTCAAGCCCGCCGTCTATTTCGGCGGCAAGACCCGCATCATCGACTTTGCCCTGTCAAACGCGATGAATTCCGGCATCCGCAAGATCGCCATCGCCACGCAGTACAAGGCCCACAGCCTGATCCGGCATTGCCAGCGCGGCTGGAACTTCTTCCGGGCCGAACGCAACGAATTCCTGGACATCCTGCCCGCCAGCCAGCGCACCTCCGAGGACCACTGGTACCGCGGCACGGCCGATGCGGTCACCCAGAACATCGACATCGTGGACGATTACGACGTCGATTACATCGTCATCCTGGCGGGCGACCACATCTACAAGATGGACTACGAGATCATGCTGCGTGAGCATGTCGAAAGCGGCGCGGACGTCACCGTGGGCTGCCTGACCGTGCCCCGGATGGAGGCCACGGCCTTTGGCGTGATGGACGTGGACGCCACGGGTCGAATCGTATCCTTCCTGGAGAAGCCCGCCGATCCGCCCGCCATGCCGGGCGAGCCGGACAAGGCGCTGGCCTCGATGGGCATCTATGTCTTCAACTGGGCCTTTTTGCGCGACCTGCTGCTGCGCGATGCGCAGGACCCCAATTCCAGCCATGATTTCGGCACCGACCTGATCCCCGACATCGTCAAGAACGGCAAGGCGATGGCGCATCGGTTCGACACGTCCTGCGTGCGCGAGGCGCATGCGCCGGCCTATTGGAAGGACGTGGGCACGGTCGACGCCTTCTGGCAGGCCAACATCGCGCTGACCGACTTTACCCCGGACCTGAACCTGTGGGACCGCGACTGGCCGATCTGGACCTATTCCGAAAGCGTGCCGCCCGCCAAGTTCATCCATGACGAAACCGACCGCCGCGGCCTTGCCGTGTCATCGATGGTGTCCGGGGGCTGCATCATCTCGGGGACCGAGGTGCGCAATTCGCTGCTGTTCACCGAGGTGCACACGAACAGCTATGCGGTCCTGGATCACGCGGTGGTGCTGCCCTACGTGACGGTGAGCCGCCATGCCCGGCTGCGCAACGTCGTCATCGACAGCCGCGTGGTCATCCCCGAGGGCCTGATCGTCGGAGAGGACCCCGAGGCCGATGCCCGCTGGTTCCGCGTCAGCGAGGGCGGCGTGACCCTGATCACCCAGGACATGCTGGACCGGCGGGCGGCATCCCTGTGATGCGGGTGCTGTCGGTCGCCTCCGAGATCGCCCCCCTGGTCAAGACCGGGGGGCTTGCCGACGTCACGGGCGCGCTGCCCGCCGCCCTGGCGGGCGTGGGCGTCCACATGCGCAGCCTGGTCCCCGGCTATCCCGCAGTGATGGCCGCGCTGCAGGAAGCCGAGGCCGTTCATGCCTTCGACGACCTGTTCGGCGGGCCTGCGGTCCTGCTGCAGGGGCGGGGCGCGGGGCTGGACCTGCTGGTGATCGACGCACCCCATCTGTATGGCCGCCCCGGCAACCCCTATCTGGGCCCCGACGGGCGCGACTGGCCGGACAACCCGGAACGCTTTGCCGCGCTGTCCTGGGCGGGCGCGCATGTCGCGGCCCATGGCGCGGGCGGCTGGCGCCCCCAGGTGCTGCACGGTCACGACTGGCAGGCGGGCTTCATGACCGAATACCTGCCGCGCATGGGCGGGGCCGATGTGCGGACGGTGCTGACCATCCACAACATCGCCTTCACCGGGTCGACCGATCCGGGGCGGCTGCATTCGCTGCGCCTGGACCCCGCGCGATTCTACAGCGAGGGATACGAGTTCTGGGGCGGCATCTCGGCGCTGAAGGCCGGGCTGATGGGCGCGGACGCGCTGACCACCGTGTCGCCCAGCTATGCGGACGAATTGATGACGCCGGAATTTGGCATGGGGCTGGACGGGGTCATGCGCCACCGGCAGGCCGCCCTGACCGGCATCCTGAACGGCATCGACGAACAGGCCTGGGACCCGGCGACCGACCCGGCCATCCTGTCCTTCACGGATCCGGCGGGCAAGGCCGCCGCCAAGGTCGCGTTGCAGGCGGAGCTGGGCCTGCCGCAGGCGGAGGGGCCGCTTTGCGTGATCGTGTCGCGGATGACCCATCAGAAGGGTTTGGACCTGGTGCTGGAGACGCTGCCCGCGCTGATGGCGGCGGGCGGTCAGCTGGCGGTCCTGGGGTCGGGCGATCCTGGCCTGGAACAGGCGTTCCGACAGGCGGCGGCGGATCCCAACGTGGCCGTGCGCATCGGTTATGACGAGGCGTTCTCTCATCGGCTGATCGCCGGGGGGGACGCGATCCTGGTGCCGTCGCGGTTCGAACCCTGCGGGCTGACGCAGATGTACGGACTGCGCTATGGCACCATCCCGGTCGTCGCGCTGACCGGCGGGCTGGCCGACACGGTCATCAACGCCTCGCCCGCGGGGCTGGCGCGCGGCGTCGCCACGGGCATCCAGTTCGCGCCCGTCACGGCGGTGGCGCTGCGCGGGGCGCTGATGCGGCTGGCGACCCTTTACGCGGACCGGGACACCTGGTCCCGGATGCAGGCCAACGCCATGGCCCATCCCGTCGGGTGGGGGCAGTCGGCCCGTGCCTATGCCGATCTTTATGCAAGGCTGACCCATCCGTCATGACCCAGACCATCGCGATGACCGCAGGGCGCCCCACGCCCCTGGGTGCGACCTTCGACGGCGCGGGGGTGAACTTTGCGGTGTTCTCTCAGCATGCCGAACGCGCCGTGCTGTGCCTGTTCGACGAACGCAACCGAGAGACGCGGGTCGATCTGCCCGAACGCGAGGGCCATGTCTGGCACGGTCATGTCGAGGGGCTTCGCCCCGGCCAGAAATACGGCTTTCGGATGCACGGCCCCTATCGCCCCCACGAAGGGCATCGCTTCAACGCGCGCAAGTTGTTGATAGACCCCTATGCCAAGCGGCTGACGGGACGGCCCGCCGCGCATGACGCGTTGATGGGATACCGGGTCGGGCATCACGATGCCGATCTGTCCTTCGACCGCCGCGACAGCGCGCAGCACATGCCGAAGTCGGTGGTCGTGGACCCCAGCTTCGCCTGGGGCGACGACCGTGCACTGCACCGGCCACTGTCGGAAACGGTGATCTATGAGGCGCATGTCAAGGGACTGACCGCGGGGCGCACCGATATCGGGCATCGCGGCAGCTATCTGGCGATGGCGTCCGAACCCGTGCTGGATCACCTGACGCGGCTTGGCGTCACCGCGATCGAGCTGCTGCCCGTCCATGCCTTTGCCGACGACCGCTTTCTGACCGACAGGAAGCTGACGAATTTCTGGGGCTACATGTCCTATGGGTTCTTCGCGCCGGAACCGCGCTACATGCAGGCGGGCGACATCGCCGAATTCCAGCAGATGGTTGCACGGTTCCACAAGGCCGGGATCGAGGTGATCCTGGACGTCGTCTACAACCACACCGCCGAAGGGAACGAACTGGGCCCGACCCTGTCGTTCCGCGGGCTGGACAACGCGTCCTATTACCGCCTGGCTGAGGATCGGCGGTTCTATGTCAACGATGCGGGCACCGGCAACGTGCTGAACCTGGACAGCCCCTTCACGCTGCGGCTGGTCATGGATTCGCTACGATACTGGGTCGAGGTGATGCATGTGGACGGGTTCCGCTTCGACCTGGCATCCGTGCTGGGGCGCACGCGCGGCGTGTTCGACCGCGACGCGCCGCTGTTCCGTGCCATCCGCCAGGACCCGGTGCTGAACCGCGTCAAGCTGATCGCGGAACCTTGGGACATCGGGCCGGGCGGATACCAGCTGGGCGCCTATCCGGCGCCCTTCGCGGAATGGAACGACCGCTATCGCGACCAGATCCGCGGGTTCTGGCGGGGCGATCAGGGCCTGATCGGCAAGCTGGCCAAGCGGGTGGCGGGATCGGCCGCGCGGTTCGATCATGACGGTCGCCCCGCGACCAGTTCGGTGAATTTCGTGGCCGCCCACGACGGCTTCACGCTGATGGACACGGTCAGCTTCAACGACAAGCACAACGAGGCCAACGGCGAGGAGAACCGCGACGGCCACAACCACAACCTGTCCGACAACATGGGCGCCGAAGGCCCGACCGACGATCCCGCGATCACCGCCGCGCGCGACCGCCGCCGCCGCAACCTGATCGCCACGCTGATGCTGTCCCAAGGCACGCCCATGCTGCTGGCCGGCGACGAGCTGGGAAACAGCCAGGGCGGCAACAACAACGCCTATGCCCAGGACAACCCGACGGGGTGGGTCGACTGGGACGGCGCGGACCCGGCCTTCCTAGACTTCGTGCGCCGCGTCATCGCGTTCCGGCGCGCGCATCCGATCCTGCGGCAGAAGCGGTTCCTGCACAGCCAGCCGCGCGAACAGGACGGGCTGCCCGACCTGTTCTGGCGCCGGGCCGATGGCGCGCCGATGACGCCCGACGATTGGAACGACCCCGACCGCCGCCTGCTGGCGGCCGAGATGCGCATGGCATCCGGCACGCCCGCTTATGCGGCCCTGCCGGGAGCGGTCTTCCTGGTCTTCAACAACGGCCCCGAGGCGCAGGTCCGCCTGCCCGACGCGCCCGACGGCCGCTGGCGCCGCCGCCTGGACAGCGCGCGGGACGACGACCCGGACCTGCCTGCCCAGGACCTTGAACCCATCGCCGCCGACAGCGTCGCGGCCTTCGTGCTGACCACCCCGAGCGTATCATGACCCAAGCCCCCTCGATCTTCGACATGCGCCTCGCGCGCAGCGCGCCCGACCTGTGGCCCATGCTGGAACGCCTGTACGGCGATCGCCCCGATTACGACGCCTTCTGCGCCGAGCTGGAGGCCGCGCTGCGCGAGGGCTGGGCCGCGCGTCCCGCCGACCTGAAGCGCCTGGACCTGATGCGCGACCTGGAGCCCGACTGGTTCCAGCGGTCTGGCATGGCGGGCTATGTCTTCTACATCGACCGCTTTGCCGGGACGCTGGCGGGGGTGCATGGCCGGCTGGATTACCTGCGCGATCTGGGCATCAGCTATGTCCACCTGATGCCCTGCCTGATGCCGCGACCGGGCGACAGCGACGGCGGCTATTCGGTGATGGATTATCGCCAGATCAACCCGGCCTTTGGGCGCATGGCCGACCTGACGCGGCTGGCGGGCAGTCTCCGCGAACGGGGCATGTCGCTGTGTGTGGATCTGGTGCTGAACCACACCGCGCAGGAACACGAATGGGCGCGGCGCGCGGCGGCGGGCGATCCGGAATACCAGGACATGTACCTGATGTTCGACGACGACACGCTGCCCCGCGCCTATGAGGCGTCGCTGATCGAGATCTTTCCCGAGACCGCGCCGGGCAGCTTCACCCATCACCCCGAATTCGGCAAATGGGTCTGGACCACGTTCAACGCCCATCAATGGGACCTGAACTGGGCCAATCCGCGGGTGTTCCTGGAGATCGTGCGGATCATGCTGAACCTGGCCAACAAGGGGGTCGATGTGCTGCGCCTGGACGCGGTGGCCTTCATGTGGAAGCGCATGGGCACCACCTGCCAGAGCCAGCCCGAGGTCCACATGATCCTGCGCGCTTTGCGCGCCTGCACCCGGATCGCGGCCAGCGCGGTGATCCACCTGGAGGAGGCCATCGTCGGCCCGGCCGAGATGCTGACCTATTTCGGGCGCGGCGAACATGACGGGCGCGAGGGGAACCTCTGCTATCACAACAGCCTGATGGTCCAGTACTGGTCGGCCCTGGCCACGCGCGACACGCGGCTGATGACGCATGTGCTGCGCACGCATTTCCCGCCCGTGCTGACGAACGCGACTTATGCAACGTACATCCGCTGTCACGACGACATCGGATGGGCGATCACCGATGAAGACGCGGGCGCCCTAGGCCTGTCGGGGGCGGCGCATCGCGCCTTCCTGTCGGATTTCTATGACGGCAGCTATCCGGGCAGCTTCGCCCGCGGCGTGCTGTTCCAGGAGAACCCCGAGACCGGCGACAAGCGCATCGCCGGCAGCTTTGCCGCGTTGGCTGGGCTGGAGGCCGGTCTGGCCGCGGGCGATCCGCTGGTGGTCGACCGGGCCGTGGACCGGATCCTGCTGGGCCATGCGCTGATCGCGTCCTTTGGCGGCATCCCCCTGATCTACATGGGGGACGAACTCGCGATGGTGAACGACCACGGCTATCTGGACGTGCCCGAGCATGCGCATGACAGCCGCTGGATCAACCGCCCCGCCATGGACTGGGACCGCGCCGCCCGCGCAAGCGCCGACCCGGACACGCCCGAGGGGCGCGTTCTGCACGGCACCCGCGCCATCCTGGCCGCGCGCCGGTCCTGCGACCGCCTGCATGGCGGGCATCCGACCGAAATTCTGGACTGCGGCAACGCCGCGCTGCTGGCATTCGCACGCCGCGCGCCCCAAGGCGGCATTCTGTGTCTTTTCAACTTCACGGAAAGCTGGCAACAGGTCAGCGGCGACTGGTTGCGCTTTCAAGGCGTGACGGACATGCGCGACATTCTGTCGGACGCGACGGTGACGCTGCATGACGACATGCTGGCATTGCCACCCTATGGCCGCGTCTGGTTGTCCTGATTTTTCCCTGCGCAAGAGGCGGAATGTGACCCAATCCCTGTCGGCACAGGATCTGCGCGATCAGATCCTGCATCACCTGACCCACACCCAGGGCCGCGGCCCGGAATTCGCAACCGTTTTCGATTGGCGCCTTGCCGTCAGCTATACGGTGCGCGACCTGATGGTCGGCCCCTGGGTCGGCGCCATCCGTGCCGCCCGCGACCAGGGCGCCAAGCGGGTCTATTACCTGTCGATGGAATTCCTGATCGGCCGCATCCTGGGCGATGCGATCATCAACCTGAACCTGGAGCCCGCCATGGGCGAGGCGCTGACCCTGCTGGGTCTGGACGAGCAGGTGATCCTGGACGACGAACCCGACGCGGCACTGGGCAACGGCGGGTTGGGGCGTCTGGCGGCGTGTTTCATGGAATCGCTGTCGTCGCTGTCCTGCCCGGCCTTCGGCTATGGCATCCGCTATGAGCACGGCCTGTTCCGCCAGCGCTTCGAGGGCGGCCAGCAGGTCGAGACCCCCGAGGATTGGCTGAACCAGCCGCATCCGTGGGAATTCGTGCGCATCAACTACAGCTACGAGATCGGGTTCAAGGGTCATGTCGACATGGTCGAAGGCCATGCCGTCTGGCATCCGGGCGAAAGCGTCGTGGCGCGTGCCTATGACACGCCGGTCATCGGCTGGGGCGGGGACTGGGCCAACACGCTGCGGCTGTGGGGGGCGCATCCGACGACGCTGCTGGACCTCAAGCGGTTCAACGCGGGCGATCACACGGCCGCGGCCGAACCCGAGGCGCTGGCCCGCACGCTGTCGCGCGTTCTTTATCCCGACGACACCACGGAATCGGGCAAGGAATTGCGCCTGAAGCAGGAATATTTCCTGACCTCGGCCGCGTTGCAGGACATCCTGGCGCGGTTCCTGGCCGAACATGGCGACCTGGAGATCCTGCCGGACAAGGTCGCGATCCAGCTGAACGACACCCACCCCGCCATCGCCGGGCCCGAGCTGATCCGCCTGCTGATGGACGTGCACGGCTTGGCCTTCGACCGCGCGCAGGACCTGGCGCGGCGGACGCTGAACTATACCAACCACACCCTGCTGCCCGAGGCGCTGGAGCGGTGGTCCACCTGGTTGATGGGCCGCGTGCTGCCCCGGCACATGCAGATCATCCAGATGATCGACGAGGATCATCGCAAGACTACCAATCGCCCTGCGCATATCGGCATCGTGCATGGCGACCAGGTCCACATGGGAGAGCTGGCCTTCATCATGGCGGGCCGCGTGAACGGCGTGTCCGCGCTGCACACCGATCTGGTCAAGGACACGGTCTTTGCCGACCTGCACAAGCTGCATCCCGACCGGATCGTGAACCAGACCAACGGCGTGACGCCGCGCCGCTGGCTGCGCATGTCGAACCCGGCGCTGACGCGGCTTCTGGACGACACCATCGGCACCGGCTGGACCAAGGACCTGGACCAGCTGGCGGGACTTGAGACCCATGCCGGCGACGCGATCTTCCTGGAACATCTGCGGGGCGCAAAGCGCGCCAACAAGGTTGCCCTGTCCGACGGGTTGCTGGCAGGGCTGGGCGTCAAGGCCGACCCGGACGCGATCTTCGACGTCCAGATCAAGCGCATCCACGAATACAAGCGCCAGCTGCTGAACGTGCTGGAGGCGATCGCCCTCTGGAAGCGGATCCATGACAGCCCGAACGGCGACTGGACGCCCCGCGTCAAGATCTTCGGCGGAAAGGCGGCGCCGGGATACTGGCTGGCGAAGTCGGTGATCCACCTGATCAACGACGTGGCCGCCAAGATCAACAACGACCCGGTCACGGCAAAATACCTGCAGATCGCCTATCCGCCGAACTACAACGTCTCGATGGCCGAAGACCTGATCCCCGCCGCCGATCTGTCTGAACAGATCAGCACTGCGGGCAAGGAGGCGTCCGGCACCGGCAACATGAAGTTCACCATGAACGGCGCGCTGACCATCGGCACGCTGGACGGTGCCAACGTCGAGATCCGCGAGCATGTGGGCCCCGAGAACTTCTTCCTGTTCGGCCTGACCGCCGAGGAGGCAGCGGCCGAAAAGGCCCGCCCCGGCCATGCCCGCGCCGCGATCGAGGCGTCCGAGGACATGAAGATCGCCCTGCAGCTGATCGCCGAAGGTCAGTTCGGCCGGGCCGACAGCTATTACACGCTGCTGGACCGGACCTGGAACGACGACCCGTTCCTGGTCGCGTCCGATTTCGACAGCTATTTCGCGACGCAGCGGGCGGTGGATCGGGCCTATGCCGACCATGCGGCCTGGGACCGGATGGCGGCCCTGAACATCGCGCGGTCGGGGTTCTTCTCGTCCGACCGGACGATCCGGGGATACATGCGCGACATCTGGCACGCGGTGCCGGTCGTGCCCGCATGATGCGAAAGGCCCCCGTCACCGGGGGCCTTTTTCCTGTCAGGCGCGGAAGCGCTGTGCCGATGGCAGGTACTGCATCAGCAGCCAATAGGTGACCCCCGCCGGGATCAGGCTGGCATACCAGCTGATGCCCGAAAAGATCAGCGCGACGATTACGCCCACCACGGTCGCGATGACCGCCGCCGGGTTCCAGCCGCGATAGGGGCCGTCGGCATCGTAATGGTGGTCAAGGTTCAGGGTCTGGCGGCGGATCACGTAATAGTCGACCACCAGGATCGCGAAGATCGGCCCCAGGAAGGCGCTGTAGGTCTGGATGAACAGGCCCAGCCCCGCCGCGGATTCGTCGCGCACCAGCAGCCAGGGGAAGGTCGCGAAGGCCAGTAGGCCAACGATGACGGCAGCCGATTTGAACGACAGCTTGAACACGTCCATCATCGCATAGGCGGGCGGCACCACGTTGTTCAGGATGTTGGTCGTCACCTGCGCGAAGGCGATGAACAACAGCGTCACCACCAGCAGGATCGGGTTGTCCACCGCGCTGGAGAAGACCTTGATCGGGTCGACCTCTCCGGTGGCCGAGGACACCATCAGGCCGATCATCCCCATGAACAGCGTCGCGGGCAGGATCGAGTTGGCATAGATCACCACCTGCCGCACCGATCCCACGCGGTGCTGCAATTCGCGCGAATAGTCCGACACGTTCAGCATCATCGTGGAATAGACGCCCAGGAACAGCATCGTGGCCCCCCAGAACGGCGCGCCCCAGGTGCCTTCGGCCTGGATCAGGTTGGTGCTGATCTGGTCGCCGTACTGCCCGATCACGCTGAAGAACATGTAGATCAGCGCGCCGATGATGAACACGGCGCCGATGTTCTCCAGCCACTTGATGCCGTGGAAACCCAGCACCGACAGGGCGATCTGCAGGAACTGGAAGCCTATGAAGAACACCCAGATGTTGGAGTAGCCGAACATCGTTTCGGAGACCAGGTTCAGGGCGCCGGCGCCGATCCAGCTTTGAAAGCCGTACCAGACGATCGCCGGGACCGATCGCACCAGCGCGGGCAGCCGCGTCCCGGCAAAGCCGAAGGACGACCGGGCCTGCACCATGAAGGGGATGCCGTACTTGTGGCCCGCGCGCCCGTTGATCATCAGCGCAAGGCCGATGACCGTGCAGCCGATGGCGATGGCCACGACCGTCTGGATCAGGTTCAGCGTGCCCACCAGCCCCGATCCGACGGTGAAGGTGCCGATGCTGACGCAGCCGCCCAGCCAGGCGAACAGGTAGGACCAGGGGTCCATGATTCGGGTGGTCTGCGGGGCAAGGCTCTCCTCGCCCGGTCTTTTGTCGTCCAGGGCATGTGGGGCGTGATCGGCGATCGTTCCGGTATGGGTCATGGGATACTCCCTGTATGGAGATGGCGGATTTCTTATTTTTGGATCGGGTGCGCATAGGCCCCGATCTTGGAGGTCAGCAGCCCGGCGCCGACCAGCGCCTCGGCGAACTTGGTGGCGACGGTCACGCCGTCGATGACAGGAATTCCCGTCTCGTGGCTCAGCCATTCGGTCAGGTCGGACATGCCGGCGCATCCCAGAACGACGGCTTCGCAGCGGTCCTCCTCGATGGCGCGCAGGATTTCGGCACGAACCAGCTGCCGTGCATTCGATCCGGGCTCTTCCAGGGCCAGCACCGGAATTTCCGCCGACCGGACGCGACGGCACTGGTGGTCAAGGCCGTACTTGCGCACCAATTCCTCGATCACCGGGACGGAGCGGGGCAGGGTGGTGACGATGGAGAACGACGTGGCGATCATGCTGGCGGCCTTGATGCCCGCCTCGCAGATGCCCAGCACGGGGCCGGTCGCGACCTCGCGGCAGGCACCGATGGCGGGATCGTCGAAACAGGCGACCACGATGGCGTCGGCACCCTCGGCCTGGGCCTGCTGCACCTCGCGCAGCAGGTGGGCGGCAGACATCACCTCGTCGAAATGGCCCTCGATGCTGGCGGGGGCGCCATGGGCGGTACGGCCCTCGACATCAGTGCCGGGGGCGGCCACCGCGCGGGCCGATGCCAGGATCTTGTCGGTCATCGATGCGGTGGAATTGGGGTTGATCACGACCAGCTTCATTGGCGTCTCCGTGTTCCTGAGTCGCCCTATTGTTACCACCGATTGTTAACAATCTATAATCATATTTTTCTGCCGCCTTTCCGGGCGGAACAATGTTGCGAAGGCCCAAGGAAGGTGCAAATTGGAAACCATGGACAAGCCCTTGGAAACACTGATCGTGGACAGCATCCTGGACGCCATCGCCGATCAGCGGCTGCGCGCGGGGACCAAGCTGGGCGAACAGGCGCTGTCGGATATCTTTGCCTGCAACCGCGCCCATGTGCGGCGTGCGCTGTCGATGCTGACCGGCTGGCAGGTCGTGGATCACCTGCCCAATCGCGGCGCCTATGTCGCGACGCCCACGCCGCAGGATGCGCGCGATGTCTTTCAGGCCCGCCGCGCGATCGAGACGACGATCTGTCGCAATGCCGTCCGGCTGGCCGACGCGCAGGACCTGGCCGACCTGCAGGCGCATTTGGCGGCCGAGGATGCGGCCCGCGGGCAGGACAACCGCCCCGCCGCCATCCGCCTGTCGCGCGGGTTTCACATCCTGTTGGCGCGGATCGGGCGCAACCCGGTGCTGACCCGCTATCTAGACGAGCTGACAATGCGGTCGTCGCTGATCATCGGCCTGTACGCCCAGGGCCACGCCACGCTGTGCGCCGAGGATGAGCATGCGAACATCGTCGCGGCCATCGCCGCGCGGGACGAGGGGCGGGCCCTGTCCCTGCTGGACACGCACCTGCGCCATATCGAGGCGGGGATCCGGTTCGACGACGCGTTGCCGGTGACGGGCGCGCTGTCGGCGGCGTTGCGGGGGCGCTAGCGGTCCAGGCCGGTGCGGCGGGCGGCGATCCGTTCCAGCGCCTGAAAGCCTTCGTGGATCAGCACCGCGATGATGCCGACGACCAGCCCGCCCTGCAGGACGAAGGCCGTGTTCGACGACAACAGCCCCGCGATGATCACCTCGCCCAGGGTGCGGGCCGCGACGGTCGAGCCGATCGTGGCCGTGCCAAGCGAGATCACCGCCGTCAGCCGCATCCCGCCCAGGATCACCGGCAGGGCCAACGGCAGGTCGACCTGCCACAGCCGCTGGCGATGGGTCAGGCCCATGCCGCGCGCGGCCTCGGCCACGTTGGCGGGCTGGGTGGTCAGGCCTGCCAGGGTGTTCTCGAACACCGGCAGCAGGCCGTAGAGGAACAGCGCCACCAGGGTCGGCCCGGCGCCGAACCCCATGATCGGCACGGCCAGTGCCAGCACCGCCACAGGCGGAAAGGTCTGGCCCACGCTGGTGATCGTGCGCGCCAAGGGCAGGAACTCGCGACCCGCGGGCCGCGTCACCAGCACCGCCAGCACCAGCGCCACCACGGTCGAGGCGATGACCGCCATCCCGACCAGCGCCAGATGCGACAGGGTAAGCGACCAGAGCGGGGTCTGGGTATAGATCGCGGGCGCGTTGTTGCGGGTGAAGGGTTGAAAGACCGGCGCGAACCCGTCCGGCGCGATCAGGAAGGCCAGCAGCAGAACCGCGGCCATGGCCAGCAGGATGCGTCCGATCATTCCGCCGCCCGGGCCTGCGGGGCGGCCTGGGCGCGCAGGGCGGCCAGGGTGATGACGCCGCCGCCCTCGACCGGCAGGGCGTCGCGCCCGCTCCACAGGCATTCGGCCAGCGCGTCGCGCAGGGTCGCCTCGCGTGGCAGGGCGGGGCCGTCGGCATGGCCCTCGCGCGCCAAGGCATGGGCCGGGGTCAGCGACAGCAGGTGGAAGGGTCGCTGATCCAGCCCGATCAGGTCGCGCACGAAGGGCGTGGCGGGGGCGGTCAGAATCTCGGACGGGGGGGCGTATTGGACCAGTCGGCCCTTGTCCATGACGGCGATGCGGTCGCCCAGGGTCACCGCCTCCTCCATGTCGTGGGTGACCAGGATCAGCGTGGTGCCAAGCCGGCGCTGGATGTCGCGCAGGTCGGCCTGCGCCTTGGCGCGGATCACCGGGTCAAGGGCGCCAAAGGGCTCATCCATCAGCAGCAGGTCGGGCTTCGCCGCCAGCGCACGGGCCACGCCCACGCGCTGCTGCTGGCCGCCGGACAGCTCATGGGGCATGCGGTCGCGGAACTGGTCGGGCGCCATCTGGAACAGCGTCAGCAGTTCGTCCACCCGGTCGCGGATCGCGGCCTGGTCCCAGCCCAGAAGGCGTGGGACGGTGGCGATGTTCTGGCCCACGGTGCGATGCGGGAATAGCCCATGGCCCTGAATCGCATAGCCGATGCGGCGCCGCAGCAGATGGGGCGCGACCTCGCGCGTGTCCTGCCCGTCGATCAGCACGCGACCGCTGCTGGGTTCGACCAGGCGGTTGATCATGCGCAACAGCGTCGTCTTGCCCGACCCCGAGGTGCCGACCAACGCCGCGATCTGGCCGGGTTCGACCGTCAGGCTGACATCGTCGACTGCGGCGCGGCCGTCATAGATTCGGGTCAGGTTCTGGATGTCGATCATGCGGACCTCCGGCTGGAACGCACCAGCAGATCAAGAGCGATGCCGGCGGTCAGCGCCAGCGCGATGGTGGGCAGGGCGCCCAACAGGACCAGATCCATCGCGGTCTGGTTCAGGCCCTGAAAGACGAAGGTACCGAAGCCGCCGCCGCCGATCAGCCCGGCGATGACCGCCAGCCCGATATTCTGGACCAGCACGATGCGCACCGCCGCCAGCAGCACCGGCAAAGCCAGCGGGATCAGCACCTGCACCAGCAGCTGCGCCCGCGTCAGGCCCAGGCCGATCGCGGCCTCGCGCGTGGCGGGGTTCACGCCGGTCAGCCCGGTCAGCGTGTTCGACACGACCGGCAGTAGCGAATAGAGAAACAGCGCAACCAGCGCCGGGAACAGGCCGATGCCCGCCACCCCCGCCTGCGCGACGCCGGGCACATTGGCCGCGATCCAGCCGAAGACGGGGATCATCACGCCGAACAGCGCCAGCGACGGGATCGTCTGCAGGATATTCAGCACCGACAGAACCGGTCCCCTCAGCCGCCGCGCCTGATACAGCGCCACCCCAAGCGGCAACCCGATCAGCAGTGCCAGCGCCAGCGACCCGAAGGCCAGCGTCAGATGCGCCCGCGCCTCGCGCAGGAAGATGTCCTGACGGGCGGCGTATTCGCGCATGACAGACACCCCGTCCAGTGCGCCCGACCCCAGGATCGCGCCGATGGCAACGACCGCCCCGGCCAGGATCAGCCAGCGTAGCCACAGCGCCGGGTTCATCCGCGCCAGCGCATCGGCCAGCATCAGCGCGAAGGCCAGCGCCATCAGCCAGAACCCGACCGAGGGCGCGACGCGGGCCAGGGCGTTGTCGGGCGGGGTCAGATGCGTCGCCGCCGCCCCCAAGGCCAGCAGCACCGCCAGCAGCGCCGCGGCACCGGCGGCCAGGCGCAGCGCGGGCGGCCAGCGCAGGCAGCCCGCGACCAGCACCGCGGCCAAGGCCACGGTTAGGATCAGTCCCTGGGGCAGGGCGGCGGTCAGGGACAGCCCCTCGCCCAGCACGATGCGGTTCGGCTTGAACTGCACCAGCGGCAGGGCCAGCCCGGCCAGACCGATCACCGCAAACAGCAGGCCGGGCCGGTCCAGCCGCGCGCGCATCAGTCCAGAAAGCCCCCTTGGGTCAGGTGGTCGCGCGCGACGGTGGCGGCGGGTTCACCGCCGATCTGGATGCGACCGTTCAACTCCTGCAGGGTTTCAAGGTCCAGCGACGAGAAGATCGGCGCCAGGATGTCGGGGATCTCCGGATGCGCCTCAAGAACCTCGGCACGGATGATCGGAGCGGGCTGATAGACGGGCTGCACGCCCTTGTCGTCCTCCATCACCACCAAACCGGCGGGCGCGATGCCGCCATCGGTGCCATAGACCATCGCCGCGTTCACGCCCGAGGTCTGCTGCGCTGCCGCCGCGATGGTCGCGGCCGTGTCGCCGCCCGACAGCTGCACCAGCTGGTCGGGGCTCATGGTGAAGCCATAGGTCTCCTGGAACGCCGGAAGCGCCGCGGCCGAGGTCACGAATTCGGTCGATGCCGCCAGCTTGACGTCGCCGCCCCCCGCGATCCATTCGCCCATCTGGGTCATGGTCTGCAGGTCGTTTTCGGTCGCGACATCCTGGCGCAGGGCGATGGCCCAGGTGTTGTTCGCGGGCGAGGGTTGCAGCCAGACGATGTCGTTCTGTTCCAGGTCCAGCTCGGCGACGCGCTTGTAGCCGGCTTCGGGATCCTTCCAGACATCGCTGTCGGCCTCGTTGAAGAAGAACGCGCCGTTGGCGGTGTATTCCGGATAGATGTCGATCTGCCCCGAGGTGATCGCGTCGCGCATGATCGGCGTGCCGCCCAGCTGCAGGCGGTCCTGCACCGGCAGGCCCGCGTCCTGCAGCGCCAGCAGGATCATGTTCCCCAGAAGGCCGCCCTCGGTGTCGATCTTGGAGGACACGGTGATGTCCTGGGCACCGGCGGCGCCGCCAAGGCCGATCAGCAGCGCGGCAAGGGGGGTAAGGGCTTTCATGCGGATCTCCTGTCGCGCGGACGGCATTGTTGGGCTCGACAATGCAAATGCCCGCGCGGCGATTTGGTTCCGGCATGAATGGGTACGATCCTGTCGTCCCGCCCATGGCGATCCGGTCGACCGGGGCTGACCCGTGCCGCACCGGATGCCGGTCGTCCGCCTGTCACGGACGCGCCGGCCCGGCCTCAGCCGCCGATGCTGCGCCCCGCGCTGGACCCGCCGAACCCGCCGCGCGACGCGGCCGTGGCCCGCGTCATCGGCGCCTGTCCCGCGGTCGTCGCAGGCCGCGTGAAGTTCTGCGACGACATCGACGCACGCCCGGCATTGCTGCCGAAATTGGTGGTGCCGGCGGCGTTGGTGAAGCCGCCCTGCGCATTGCGGTACATCGGCTGCGAGGCCGCCATCCCGCCGCCCGCGCGGCCCAGCATGCTGCCGATCAGATAGCCCGCCAGCAGCGGCATGAAGATGCTGCCCGACCCGCCCTGCGACACCTGTTGATCCTCGGACCCGCAATTGCCGGCACCGTGCTGCTCCTCGCAGACGGCCAGGCTGTCATAGCGGGGCGCGGCCTCGACATGCAGGGCCTCGGCCTCGGCAAAGGCCTGGCTGCACTGATCGGCCGTCACCAGGCCGCCGTTCACCGCCGCCGCCTGGCAGCTGGCAAGGTCCGGAAAGGCCTGCGCCTCGACCTGTTCGTCCCGGCAGCCCGCGACGGTGAAGGCGGCCGCCCCCAGAATGGTCAGGGCGACGGTCCGTGAACGTGTCCTCATGGAAATCCTCCTTGGCGGGTCAGCCCGCGATGAAATGCGGCTTGAAGCGCGACAGGTCCTGGGTGATGCGGGCGCGATCCTCTCGGATGCCGATGCCGGCGCAGGCATCGCCCACGATCCAGGCGCCGATGACCGGGCGGAAACCCTCGAATTCGGGCAAGGGGTGATAGGCCTGCACGATCCGCGCATGCCCGTCGTAATCGTGGTTGTCCGACGCTTCGGTGACCGCGCCGTTCTCGACGATGACGACGCCCGCGCCTTCGCGCGAGAAGATCGGCTTGACCACATGGGCGGCGCGGAACTGGTCGGCCACGCGCCCGAATGCCTGGGCCACGGACGGGTCGGGCTGGCCGTTCTCGACCAGGGCGGGTGCCACGTCGTCGGCGAAGAAGGCGGGCAGCAGGTTCGGGTGACCCTCGAACATCTCCCACAGGACGGGCAGCAGGCCCTTGTTCGACACGACGGCCTTCCATGCTGGCTCAAGGAACATGCAGCCCGACCCCGCGATATGGCGGGCATAGTCGTCGGCCAGCAGGTCCTCCCACGGATACAGCTTGAACAGCGTGCCGATCACCCGATCCTCGGCGTCCAAAAACTGGCCCTTCTCGCTGACGGCCAGCTTGTCCAGGTCGGTGTAATGCGCACCCATCCCGGCCTCGCGCGCGGCCCAGGCCATCGATTCGACCGTGGCGTAATCCTCGGCGTTGTTCGCGACGGCGGTGAAGTGGATGTCGGTGTTCGGCGCGAACAATTCGCGGAACCGCTCGACCAGCGCCTCGTGGATGCCGTTGAACTGGTCGGCCCCCGTGGGCAGGTGTCCCGCCGCCAACTGATCCTCCAGCCACTGCCACTGGAAGGCCGCCGATTCATACAGCGAGGTCGGCGTGTCGGCATTGTATTCCAGCAGCTTGGCAGGACCGGTGCCGTCATAGACCAGATCCATCCGCCCATAGATCGCGGGCTCGGACCGCGCCCAGCTGTCGGCGATCAGCGCGTGATGCGCCTGCGGGATGCCCAGACGCGTCATCAGCGCGGGGTCGGCCACGATGCGGTCGACCGCCTGACGCACCATCGCGTGCAGTTCGGTCGCGGGGCCTTCCAGGTCGTCTTCGATCTGGGCCAGCGTGAACTGATAGGCGGTGGTTTCGTCCCAATAGGGCTCGCCATGCATATGGGCGAAGGTGAAGCCGACATCGGCGGCCTTGGCGGCCAGGTCGGGGCGTTCGGGAAGGGTGATCTTGCGCATGCCCAAGATGTAGTCGCTGCGCGCCGCGAGGACCAGAGCCCCGGATGTCGCGCGCGGGTGAAATCCCCGGCATCCGCCACGGCGATCGCCGCGGGCGGCCGGTGGTCTGCAGATCGGAGGATACAGTGGTGAGCCCAACAGGATTCGAACCTGTGACCCACTGATTAAAAGTCAGTTGCTCTACCAACTGAGCTATGGGCCCATCACGAGGCGGTTCCTAGGGGGGGTGGCCGGTGGCGTCAAGCAGAAAAATCAACCCATCTGGCGGAATCCGTCCGTGCGGCCTATATCGCGGCCATGACGCATTCTCATTCGACCGGGCTGCCCTTCCTCAAGATGCACGGGCTGGGCAACGACTTCGTGGTACTGGATCTGCGCGGCGGGTTGGCCCGGCCGGACGCGGGCCTTGTCGCGCGCATCGCGGACCGCCATCGCGGCGTGGGCTTCGACCAGCTGGCCGCGGTCGAGGATTGCGGTGACGCGGATGCGCGGCTGGTGTTCTGGAACGCGGACGGGTCGCTGTCGTCGGCCTGCGGCAATGCGACGCGCTGCATCGCGCGCTGGCTGATGGATCAGACGGGGGCAGCGTCGCTGCGCCTGCGGACCGATCACGGCATGCTGCTGGCCGAGGACGCGGGCGGCGGGCTGACCCGTGTGAACATGGGGCCGCCGGTCCTGGACTGGCGCGCGATCCCCTTGGCGCGGGACGTGGACATCGATCATCTGCCCATCGCGGGTGATCCGGTGGCGACCGGCATGGGCAATCCGCATGTGACCTTCTTCGTGGATGACGCCGATGCCGTCGATCTGGACCGTTTCGGGCCGGAGCATGAGCATCACCCTCTCTATCCCGAACGCACCAATGTGGAGGTCGTGCAGGTCCTGTCGCGCGACGCGATCCGGCTGCGCATCTGGGAACGCGGGACGGGGCCGACGCTGGCATCCGGGTCGTGTTCCTGTGCGGCGGTGGTGGCCGCGGCGCGGCGCGGTCTGACGGATCGGCGCGTGACGGTGCATGTGCCGGGCGGGCAGCTGTTGATCGACTGGCGCGAGGATGGCGTCTGGATGGAGGGGCCGACCGCCATCGTCTTCGAGGGGCGCCTGACGCCCGCGTGGCTGGCATGAGCGCGCCGGTCTTTTCCACCTTGGGCTGCCGCCTGAACGCCTTTGAGACCGAGGCCATGCGCGAGATGGCCGAGGCCGCGGGCCTGTCCGGCGCGGTCGTGGTCAACACCTGTGCCGTGACCGCCGAGGCCGTCCGCAAGGCCCGCCAGGAGATCCGCCGCCTGTCGCGCGAGAACCCCGGCGTGCCGGTCATCGTCACCGGCTGCGCCGCCCAGACCGAGCCCGAGACCTTTGCCGCCATGCCCGAGGTCACCAAGGTCATTGGCAACCATGAGAAGATGCAGCCCGCCACCTGGACCGCGATGCGCGCCCCCGACCTGATCGGCGACACCGAAAAGGTCGTCGTGGACGACATCATGTCGGTGCGGGAAACCGCGGGCCACCTGATCGACGGATTCGGGCGGCACCGGGCCTATGTGCAGGTCCAGAACGGCTGCGATCACCGCTGCACCTTCTGCATCATCCCCTTTGGCCGCGGCAATTCGCGGTCGGTGCCCGCAGGTGTGGTGGTCGAGCAGATCAAGCGTCTGGTCGGGCGCGGTTTCAACGAGGTCGTGCTGACCGGGGTGGACCTGACCAGCTGGGGCGCAGACCTGCCGGGCACGCCGCGGCTTGGCGATCTGGTCATGCGCATCCTGCGGCTGGTGCCGGACCTGCCGCGCCTGCGCATCAGCTCGATCGATTCGATCGAGGCGGACGAGAACCTGATGCTGGCCATCGCGACCGAACCGCGCCTGATGCCGCATCTGCACCTGTCGCTGCAGGCCGGCGACGACATGATCCTGAAGCGGATGAAGCGCCGCCACCTGCGCGACGATGCCATCGCCTTCTGCGAGGAGGCGCGGCGGCTGCGTCCCGACATGGTCTTCGGCGCCGACATCATCGCCGGCTTTCCGACCGAGACCGAGGCGATGTTCAACAATTCGCTGAAGCTGGTTCAGGATTGCGGTCTGACCTTCCTGCATGTGTTCCCCTATTCGGCGCGCAAGGGCACGCCCGCGGCGCGCATGCCCGCCGTGCCCGGTCCCGCGATCCGGGACCGGGCCGCGCGGCTGCGCGCGGCGGGCGATGCGGCCTTGCGCACGCATCTGGAGGCGCAGGTCGGGGTTGCGCACCGGGTGCTGACCGAGGGGCCGCGCCTTGGCCGGACCGAACAGTTCACCGAGGTTGCCTTTGACAGCGACCAGCCCGAAGGGGCGCTGATGACCCTGACCATCGCGGGGCATGACGGGCAACGGCTGACGGTCTGACTGGAGGCGAATGGGGGCGCTGCCCCCGCCCTGCGGGCTCCCCCGGGGTATTTCCGCAACGGAGAAATGGCGGGTTGCCGGGATGCGCGGGGGCTTCTAGCCTGCCCCTTCGGAGGAGATGAATGACCGTGATCCTGTATTCCCATGACAGCGCCCGCCGCCACGTGACGCCCGATGGCCACCCCGAGCAGGCGGCCCGACATGATGCCGTGATGGCCGCGCTGGAGGGGCTGGCTCTGGACCGGCGCGAGGCGCCCGTGGCGGAGGATGTCGAGGTGCTGCGCTGTCATCCCGCCCGCTATCTACAGGGCCTGCGCGATGCGGTGCCGCAGGCGGGGACCCGCCAGATCGACGCGGACACGCATCTGTCGCCCGGCAGCCTGGAGCCCGCGCTGCGTGCCGTGGGCGGGGCCTGTGCGGCGGTGGACGCTGTTCTTGCCGGAGAGGCGCGACGGGCCTTCGTCGCCCTGCGCCCGCCGGGGCACCATGCCGAGGCCGAGGTCTCGATGGGGTTCTGCCTGTTCGGCACTGTGGCGATCGCGGCGAAACGCGCGCTGGATCATCACGGGCTGGAGCGGGTGGCAGTCCTGGATTTCGACGTGCATCACGGCAACGGCACGCAGGCCCTGCTGTGGGACGAGGCGCGGGTGCTGTTCGTCAGCAGCCAGCAGTTTCCCCTGTGGCCGGGCACCGGGGCCGCGTCCGAGCGTGGCGCGCATGGGCAGGTGGTGAACCTGCCGCTGCCGCCCGGATCGGACGGGGCGCTGGCTTTGTCGGAATGGCGGGGCGCGCTGGACCGGATGCGGAAGTTTTCGCCGCAGCTGGTGCTGATTTCCGCCGGCTTTGATGCGCATCGCGACGATCCGCTGGCGCAGCTGGAATGGGACGACGACGACTATGCCGCCCTGACACGCGCGATCCTGGACGCGGCGGGAAAGGCCCCGGTGGTATCCTGCCTGGAAGGTGGTTATGACCTTCGGGCCTTGGGTCGCAGCGTGCGGGCCCATGTCGATGTGCTGATGGAGGCCGACTGATGAGCGATATCACCACCCTCTCGTTCGAGGAGGCCATGCGCGAGCTGGAGGCCACGGTCGGCAAGCTGGAGACCGGAGAGGCGACGCTGGAGGAATCGATCGCGCTGTACGAACGCGGCGCCGCCCTGCGCGCGCATTGCGAGGCCCGCCTGCGCGAGGCCGAGGAGCGGGTCGAGAAGATCACCCTGGCCGCCAACGGCCAGCCTGCCGGCACCACCCCCGTCGAGGGCCTGTGATGCAGGACCGCCTTGCGCGTGTCCGCACCGAGGTTCAGGCCGAGCTGGATCGCGCCATCACGGCGCTGCCGCCCGGCGATCTGCGCGATGCGATGGCCTATGCGGTCAACGGCGGCAAGCGCCTGCGCGCCTTTCTGGTGATGGAATCGGCGCGCCTGCATGGGGTGTCCGACGATGCCGCCCTGCCGGTCGCGGCGGCGGTCGAGGCGCTGCACGCCTATAGCCTGGTCCATGACGACCTGCCGGCGATGGACGACGACGACCTGCGGCGCGGTCAGCCGACCGTGCATGTCAAATGGAGCGATGCGACCGCGATTCTGGCGGGCGACGCGCTGCAGACGCTGGCGTTTCAGCTGTTGACCGATCCGCGCATCGGCGCGCCCGAAGCGCAGGTGCGGCTGGTGTCCGCGTTGGCGCAGGCATCGGGGGCGGCGGGCATGGTCTGGGGGCAGGCGTTGGACATCGCCGCCGAAACCACGGGCACGCCGCTGGATCTGGACGCGATCACTGAATTGCAGGGTGGCAAGACCGGCGCGCTGATCCGTTTTGCCGCGACCGCAGGGCCGCTGATCGCGGGCGACGATCCCGCGGCGCTGGACCGCTATGCGGTGGCCCTGGGCCTGGCCTTCCAGATCGCCGACGACATCCTGGACGTGACCGGCGACGAGGCCGTGACCGGCAAGCGCGTCGGCAAGGATGCCGGGGCCGGCAAGGCGACCTTCGTGTCGCTGCTGGGCCTGGACGGCGCACAGGCCGAGGCGCGGCGTCGTGTCGCCATGGGAACCGATGCGCTGTCGCACTATGGTGATGCCGCCGGGAACTTGCACGATCTCGCGCGTTTCGTTATCGAGCGCGACACTTGAACGCCCGCCCCGGAGGAGGGCCAGCCATGACCGATCGACCCAAGACGCCGATTCTGGACCGCGTTAGCCTGCCGTCGGATCTGAAGACCCTGACCGACGCGCAACTGCGCCAGCTTGCCGACGAGCTGCGGGCCGAGACCATCAGCGCCGTCAGCGTGACCGGCGGCCATCTGGGCGCGGGCCTGGGCGTGGTCGAACTGACCGTGGCCCTGCACGCTGTCTTCGATACGCCGCGCGACAAGCTGATCTGGGACGTGGGGCATCAGTGCTATCCGCACAAGATCCTGACCGGGCGGCGCGACCGCATCCGCACGCTTCGCATGGGCGGGGGCCTTGCGGGCTTCACCAAGCGCGCGGAAAGCCCCTATGACCCGTTCGGGGCGGGGCATTCGTCGACCTCGATCAGCGCGGCCCTGGGTTTCGCGATGGCGCGGGAACTGGGCGGCGACCCGGGCGATGCGATCGCGGTCATCGGCGACGGCGCCATGAGCGCAGGCATGGCTTATGAGGCGCTGAACAACGCGGGCCATGAGGGCAAGCGCCTGTTCGTGGTGCTGAACGACAACGAGATGTCCATTGCGCCCCCGGTCGGCGCCATGTCCTCCTATCTGACGCGCCTTTACGCGGGCGGGCCGTTCCAGGAGCTGAAGGCAGTGGCCAAGGGCGCCGTCGGCATGCTGCCGGACGCCCTGCAGGAGGGCGCGCGCCGCGCCAAGGAGATGCTGAAGGGCATGGCCGTGGGCGGCACCCTGTTCGAGGAGCTGGGCTTTTCCTATATCGGGCCGGTCGACGGTCACGACATGGAACAGCTGCTGCCCCTGCTGCGCACCGTGCGGGCGCGGGCGGACGGCCCGGTCCTGATCCACGTCGTGACCAAGAAGGGCAAGGGTTACGCCCCGGCCGAGGCGGCCGCGGACAAGGGCCATGCCACTGCCAAGTTCGACGTGATCACCGGCGTGCAGGCCAAGGCGAAATCGAATGCACCCAGCTATACCGCCGTCTTCGCGCAGGCGCTGATCGATCAGGCGGGCCGCGACGATCGCATCCTGGGGGTGACCGCCGCGATGCCGGACGGGACCGGCCTCAAGCAGTTCGCGCAGCGCTTTCCGCGCCGCTGCTTTGACGTGGGCATCGCTGAACAGCACGCCGTGACCTTTGCCGCCGGTCTGGCCGCGGGGGGCATGAAGCCCTTCGTCGCGATCTATTCGACCTTCCTGCAGCGCGGCTATGACCAGATCGTGCATGACGTCGCGGTCCAGAACCTGCCCGTCCGGTTCGCCGTCGACCGTGCCGGGCTGGTGGGCCAGGACGGTCCGACCCATTCCGGCGCCTATGACACCGCCTTCTTGGCCAATCTGCCCGGATTTGTCGTCATGGCCGCCGCGGACGAGGCCGAACTGGTTCACATGGTCGCCACGGCCGCCGCACATGACAGCGGCCCCATCGCCTTCCGCTTTCCGCGCGGAGAGGGCACCGGGGTCGAGATGCCCGAACGCGGGCAGGTCCTGCCCATCGGCAAGGGCCGCATGGTCGCGGAGGGGAAGGGCGTCGCCATCCTGTCCTTCGGCACGCGCCTGTCCGAGGTGATGACCGCGCGCGAGGCGCTGATGGCGCGGGGCATCACGCCTACGGTCGCCGACGCGCGCTTTGCCAAGCCGCTGGATCGTGACCTGATCCTGGCCCTGGCCCGCGACCACGAGGCGCTGATCACCATCGAGGAGGGCGCCGTCGGCGGTTTCGGCAGCCATGTCGCCCATCTGCTGGCCGAGGAGGGCGCCTTCGACAAGGGGCTGCGCTTCCGGTCGATGGTCCTGCCGGATGCGTTCGTCGACCACGACGCGCCGCGGGCGATGTATGACAGCAGCTGCCTGAACGCCCAGCATATCGAGGACAAGGTCCTTTCCGTGATGGGCGTCCAGTCGTTGGCCGCGCGGCGCACCGACCGCGCCTGATACCTTTCGGCTGATCCCCTGAGGGGGTCAGCCGGGCGCATAGCTGCGCACCAGCGCGCCCGCGATCATTCCCCATCCGTCCACGACCACGAAGAACGCCAGCTTGAAGGGCAGCGACACCACCACCGGGGGCAGCATCATCATGCCCATCGACATCAGCACGGCCGCCACGACCAGGTCGATGATCAGGAAGGGCAGGGCGATCAGGAACCCGATCTCGAATGCGCGCTGGATCTCGGACAGCATGAAGGACGGGATCAGCACCGACAGGCGGTCTGCGGGGCCGGTGCCGGGCGCGATCTCGGCCAGGTTGGCCAAGGTGTCGGGGTCGGTGCGGGCCGCCATGAACCTCTCGAACGGCACGATGCCGCGCTGGAAGGCCTCGGCCATGCCGATCTGACCCTGCTGCAGGGGCAGCCCCGCGACGGTCCAGGCCTCGCGCAGGACCGGGTCCATGATGAACCAGGTCAGAAAGATCGCCAGGCTGACGATCAGCATGTTCGGCGGCGATTGCTGCAGGCCGATCGACTGGCGCAAAATCGACAGGACCGTCACGATGAACGGGAACGCGGTCACCATGATCGCGATGCCCGGTGCCAGCGACAGCGCCGTCAGCACCAGGACCAGCATCACCGCATTGTCGCCCAGCCCGGCGCCAAGGGCGCCGCCCAGGTCCTGCGCCCACAGGGGCGAGGGCAGCAGGGCCGCGACCGCGACAAGGGCCGCGGCGCGGATCACGCCGCCCCCGTCGCGCCCAGGACGCGCACGCACAGCCGGTCTTCGGCCGATCCGTCGCCGGTCAGCTCGCCCCGCGCGATGACCTTGTCGCCCACGCAGATCTCGACCCCGTCCTCGATCGCCTGGTCCAGGACCAGGATGTCGTCGGCGCGCAGCGAGGACAGCTGCGAGACGGTCTGGCGCGTGCGGCCAAGGCGGATGGTCACCTCGACCTGGATGGTGTCGGTGTCGATCAGATGCTTCAGTGCGTCCATGTGCTGTCCTCCTGGGTGATTTCCGCGATCAGGGCGCGGATGTCGCCCGCAATGCTGTCGGGGGTAAAGTCGATGTGGCCGCCTTGCAGCGACACGGTAATCAGGTCCTGCGGGACCGGGGCGATCTCGATGCCCTCAAGGCCGGCCTGGGCCAGGCAGCGGCGGACCATGTCGGCCAGCCGGTCGCTGCAGGCGATGCGCAGGCCCACGGGGGTCGCGCGCTGCGCCAGATGGGTCAGCTCTGCCTGCAGGGCCTCCTCCAGCCGGCGCGACGACAGGGGCGGGGCCATCAGGTCCAGGACCTGATGCAGGATCGGCGCCAGCGCATCGACCGCCTCCTGGCGCATCTGGCGGCGGCGGGTCTCGTCCGCGGCCAGACCGGCGGCGACCTGTTCCAGGCTGGCGCTCAGGGCGCGCAGCTGGTCGTCCTGGGCCTGCGCGCTGGCCTGCGCCACGCCGTCGGCGAAGGCCTGGTCCAGGTCGGCCTGCGTGTAGGTCACCTCGACACGCGCCGCGACCGCGTTCGAGAAGGACTCAAGCTTGAAGAGGGCCAGGCTCAATTCACCTTCTCCTTGTTGTCGATCCATCCCGACAGGATCTTGACGCTTTCGTCATGGCGGTCCTTCATCATCGCCTTCAGGCGGGCGACCGGGTCGGCAGGGGGCAGGGCCAGCTGGTCCAGCCCCGGAAACTCGATCGGCACGATCCGCGGGTTGTCCGGAGAGGGCTCGTCGTCGATCATGCCCGTCAGCCCGCCCATCATCGGGGGCATCGGCGGCAGGCTGTTGTCCAGCATCGGCGCAGGGGCGGGCGCGCGATTGCGCATCATCGGGCGCAGGACCATCACGATCACGGCCAGCGCAAAGACGCCGATCAGCGCGATGCGCGCCAGATCGTTCAGCGCCAGCCGATCAAGGAAGCCCGGCGTGGCCAGGGTGCCATTCTCGCCCAGCGTGGCGAAGGGCAGCGACTTGACGGTGATCTGGTCACCCCGCGCCTCGTCATAGCCAACGGCAGAGGCGACCAGCTCGCGCAGCGTCTGCAGTTCGGCCTCGGACCGGGGGGTCAGGGTGGTCTCTCCGTCGGCGCCGGCCTGCGGGACGCCGTTCACCAGGACGGCGACGGTCAGGCGGCGGGTCGATCCGGGCTGGCGCTGAACCTCGCGCGTGGTGCGGCTGACCTCGAAATTGGACTGGGTACGGTTCTCGGCGCGGCTGCTCTGGCTGGTGTCGCCCGGCTGTTCCGTGGCATCGGGCAGGTTCGAGGCCGCGGTGACTGCGCCCTTTCCGGTCGAGTTGCTCTCGTCCGTCGTCTCCTCGGTCACGGTCGAGATCAGGGCGCGGGCCTCGGGGTCATAACGCTGTTCGGTCAGCAGTTCGGTTTCGGTCAGCAGGTCCAGGTTCAGTTCGACGATGGCGTTTCCGATGCCGACATGGGGCTCCAGGATGCGTTCGACGTTGCGCTTCATCTCGGCCGCGCGGTCGGCTCCTGTCTGGTCCTCGGTCGCGGCGATGATCCCGCGCTGCGAATCGATGACGGTGACGCGGTCGGGTTGCATGCCCGGTACGCCCGACGACACCAGGTATTTCAACGCCGCGGCCTGTTCGCGCGTGATCGTGCCGCCATTGGTCGTCAGGGTGACCGAAGCGCTGCCGTTCTGGTCGCGGCGGTATCCGCGTCCGGTCTCGATCGCCAGGTGGACGCGGGCCGTCTGGACGTTGGGCAGGGCCAGGATGGTGCGCGCCAGCTCTCCCTCCTTCGCGCGCCAATAGGCGGCGTCGAACATCTGCGACGTGGTGCCAAAGCCCGACATGCCGTCCAGCAGCTCGTAGCCGGTGCTGCCGGCGGCGGGCAGGCCTTCGGCGGCCAGATCCATGCGCAGGCGGTCGCGCTGATCGGCTGCGACATAGATCGAGTCGCCCCGCACCTCGTAGGGAACGCCGGCACGTTCGATGCCGGCGATGACCTCGCCGGCCTGGGCGCTGTCCAGCCCGCCATAAATCAGGGCCATGCTGGGGCGGCTGGCCATCCAGCCGAACCCTGCGATCACCAGGAACGTCCCCAGAAAGGCCGCCCCCAGGATCATCCGCTGTCGAGAGCTTCGCTCGTTCCAGTAGTCCTGCAGTTTTTGCAAAACCGTTCCTTTCGAATCATCGCGTCATGGTCGTCTGACCCTGAAATGACATGGGCCACGTTAAGAATTGGTTAGTCGCAACCTGATATTTCGGTCTGGTCAGGACGGAGAATCACGATGACCGACATTGTTGCGGCGGCACCCGAAAAGCCGCGCGGAAAGAAGGGGTTGCTGATCCCGCTGGTGGCGACGCTGGTCCTGGGCGGGGCGGGATTCGCGTCCAGCTATCTGGGCTTCTGGTCGCCCTCCGGCATGTTGTCGGGCCCCGAGGAGCCGGTTCAGTCGACCGAGCACATGAGCGTCGAGTTCATTGACATCCCCACCATCGAGATCGTCATCCCGGGTGGCCGCGCCCGCAGCCTGGTCCTGTCCGCGACGATCGAGACCGACACCACCCACAAGGCCGAGGTGACCCACCTGATGCCGCGCGTGTCGGACGCGTTCACGACCTTCCTCTCGGGCGTCGATCCGGCGGCCTATGACAAGCGCGGCGTCCTCGAGGTGATCCGCGCCGAACTGGTCACTCGCACCCGCTTCGTCCTGGGCGAGGAGCCGGTCAAGGACCTTCTGATCACGGAGTTTCGATTCAAATGACCTTGGAACAACTGATGCAGATCCTGCTGCTGGCGGCCTGTCTGGGGCTTGGTGTCTTCTGCGCCACCCTGGCGCGGCGGCTGCGGCGGATGAACAACCTGGAAAGCGGTCTGGGGGGCGCGATCGCCGTCATGGCCGCCGAGGTCGACCGCCTGGAACGCGCCATCCGGTCGGCCCGCGACGAGGCCACCGCCGCCAGCGAGCGCCTGGCCGAGGAGATCGAGACCGCGCGCCGCGAACGCGCCATCTGGGACCTGCGGCAGCGCATCGGCGCCGCCGCCTCCGAGGCGCCGCAGCCGATGCCTTCGGGTCGCCGCCTGCGCAAGCGCGAGGTGTCCCATGGCTAGGCATCTGCTGCCCGCGCTGACATTGCTGTTCGCGCTGCCGGCCGGCGCGATGATCTGGCAGGGCCAGGACCTGTCGCGGGTGTTTGCCGCCGTGGCCGCGCCCACCGACCTGCTGGACGGCTGCGGCGATGTCCCCGAGGCCGTGGCCCTGGCCGAGGAGCTGCGCGACCGTGCGCTGCGCATCGAGCGTTACATGGAATCCATCGACGCGCGGAAGGCCGAGCTGGCGCAGGCGGAAAGCACGCTGCGCGAACGGCTGGCCGAGCTGCGCACCCAAAAGGGCAGCATCACGGCCCGCCAGGACGGCGCGACCCAGGCCGTGCGCACCGACATCGACCGGCTGATCGCGCTTTATGACCAGATGAAACCTGCCGAGGCCGCCGCCATCCTGACCAACCTGCCCGCCGATTTCGCGGCCGAGATCCTGATGCGCGTCCAGCCCGAGGCCGGCGCCCGCATCATCGCCGCGGTCGAGCCGCGCCAGGCCGCCCTGCTGACCGCCCAGATGGGCGCGCGCAGCGTCCGCAACCCATAAGGAACCCCGCAATGTTCGGTTTCGTCGGAATATTCCTTACGATCGCCATGGTGTTCGGCGGCTACCTGCTGGCCGGCGGCAAGATGGGCGTGATCCTGCATTCGCTGCCCTTCGAGATGATGATGATCATGGGCGCTGCCGTCGGCGCCTATCTGCTGGGCAACGACAGCCATACGCTGAAGGCCACCCTGGGCGGGCTGATCCGCGCCTTCAAAGGCCCGAAATGGAACGCCCAAGATCATCAGGACGTGCTGTGCCTGATGTTCCAGCTGCTCAAGATCGCCAAGGAGAACCCCGTCGCGCTGGAACAGCACATCGAGAATCCCGGCGAATCACCGATCTTCATCGCCTATCCCAAGCTGGCGGCGGATCATCATGTCGTCTCGCTGATCGCCGATACGCTGCGTTCGGCCAGCCTGAACTATGACGATCCCTACCAGGTCGAGGACATGCTGTCCCGCCGCATCGCCGTCCTCAAGGAGGAGGAGATGCACGTCCCCCACGCCCTGCAGAACATGGCCGACGCGCTGCCCGCCCTGGGGATCGTCGCGGCGGTTCTGGGCGTGATCAAGACCATGTCCTCGATCGATCAGCCGCCTTCGGTTCTGGGCAAGATGATTGGCGGGGCGCTGGTCGGTACCTTCTTGGGGGTGTTTCTGTCCTATGGCTTCGTGGCGCCGCTGGCCAACCGGCTTGGCGCGGTCGTCAAGCAGGACCTGGGCTTTTACGAGGTCGTCAAGTCGGTCCTGGTCGCAGGCCTGCACCAGCACGCCACCACCCTGTGCGTCGAGGTCGGCCGCCAGACCGTGCCCGAACATGTGCGCCCCAGCTTCGACACGCTGGAAGGTGCCCTGAGAGAGCTGAAGAAGGCGGCGTGATGACCCGGATCGGCCTGCCGCTTCTGATCGCCTGCCTGGCCGCTGGTCCGGTCGCCGCCGCCGGGCTGGACGGCTTTCGCCGCACCGCCGACGAATGGCTGCTGACCGGACAGGGGCTGCCGCGCGATTATCGCGTGACGCTGCTGCAGATGGACAGTGCCGACCGGCTGCAGGCGATCGCCTATCTGCGCCGCATCGGATTGTTGACGGAACGTCCCTGGTCGCTTGACGACCTCCTGCGCCCCGCGGCCACCAGAACGGAGCCCCGCGAATGACCCCCATCGCCGCCCTCTCGGGCAAGTCCACCAAGATCCTGGACGCGCCCCTGCTTGTCACGGGCGGCCTTGTGCTGGTCGTCATCTCGATGGTGATCCCGCTGCCGGCCGGCGTGCTGGATTTCGGCATCGCCATCTCGATCGCCACCGCCGTGATGGTGCTGGTCATGGCCTCGCTGGTCGAGAAGCCCACCGACTTTCAGGCCTTCCCGGTCCTGCTGCTGGTCAGCCTGGTGATCCGGCTGTCGCTGAACGTATCGTCGACCCGGCTGATCCTGACCGAAGGGCAGAACGGCAAGGAGGCGGCGGGTTCGGTCATCAACGGCTTTGCCGAGTTCGTGGCGGGGGGGTCGATCCTGGTCGGGATTACGATCTTTGCTGTGATCTCTGTGGTGAACTTCATGGTCATCACCAAGGGCTCGGGCCGCATGGCCGAGGTCGCCGCCCGCTTTGCGCTGGATTCGCTGCCCGGCAAGCAGTTGGCCATCGACGGCGATCTGAACGCCGGTGCCATCGACCACCAGGAGGCCAAGCGCCGCCGCATCCAGGAACAGCGCGAGATCAGCTTTTTCGGCTCGCTGGACGGCGCGTCGAAGTTCGTCAAGGGCGACGCGGTGGCGGGGATCGTCATCACGCTGATCAACCTGTGCATCGGTCTGGTCGTGGGCATCACGATCCACGGAATGCCTCTGGGAGAGGCGGCGGCGACCTATTCCCACCTGACGGTCGGGGACGGGCTGGTCAGCCAGATCCCGGCGCTGATCACCTCGATGGCGGCGGCGCTGCTGCTGTCGCGGGGCGGGGCCACGGAAACCACCGCGGGCCTGATGTCGACCGAGTTCGTGCGCAGCTGGCAGCCGGCGGCGATGGTCGCGGCGGCGATGGTGGTGATCTCCCTCGTGCCGGGCATGCCGAAGCCGCTGTTTCTGGGGATCGCGGCGGGGATGGGCTTCATGGCCTGGCGCATCGCGCAGAAACGCCGCATCGCGGACGAGACGCTGCCCGACCTGCCCCTGGGCGACAGCGCGATCAAGCCCGCTGCCCGCATCGGGGACGTCCTGGACACCGACGACATCAGCGTCGAGATCGGGTCGGACCTGATCGTGACTGCGTTGGACCAGGCGCGGGGCCTGGGCAGCCGCATCAGCAACCTGCGCATCCACATCGCCCGCAGCTTCGGCCTGATCCTGCCGGATGTGCGCATCACCGACACCGACGATCTGCCGCCCGGCGATTATCAGATCCGCATCCACGGCGTCATCCGAGGCCGCGGCACCCTGCGCCCGGCCGAGATCCTGGCGCTTGGCCCGGATGCCGTGCTGGCCGATCTGCGCGGCGTGGCCGTCCGCGAGCCGGTCTATTCCAGCCCGGCCCGCTGGATCCATCCGACCGACCAAGAGGACGCGGCGACTATGGGCGCCACCGTCGTGACCCCGATGGAAGTGCTGTCCACGCATCTGATGGAGGTGGTCAAGGCCAACCTGCCCGCACTGCTGACCCTGGGCGCGATGCAGCGCCAGATCGAGGAACTGAAGACCCTGTCCGACACGGGCCGCGCCGAACGCTATCGCAAGTATTTCGACGCGATGATGCCGGAAAAGGTGACGCCCGAGACGCTGCTGGCGATCCTGCGCGCCCTGCTGGAGGAGCGGATCTCGATCCGCAACCTGCCGCTGATCGTGGATGCCATCTGCGAGTTCCGCAATGTGGAATCGGCCGAGACGATCTATGAGCTGGTGCGCAAGCGCCTGCGCGGCCAGATCACCCAGCAATATTCGGACGAGGCCGGTCGCGTCGCAGCCCTGCAGCTGCATCCCGCCTGGGAGGCGGAGTTCGTGCGCGCCGATGCCGAAACCGGACGTGCGGGGGGCGGGGCGATGACCCCCGCCATGTCCAAGAAGCTGGTCGAGGCCACCCGCCGCGCGCTGTCCCTGGCTGAACCCGTCGCCCGCACCGTGCTGGTTGCGCCCGACCACCGGCGCCGCATGGTCCGCGCGGTGCTGGGGGCCAACGGCATGGCGGTCCCGGTCCTGGGTCTGGAGGAGATCGATCCCGCCGCCGAACTGCGCCTGCTGGGCACCGTCGAGGCCGCATGATGTGGGACCAGCTGCAGGCCATCGTTCCGGGGTTGGACTGGGCGCTGGTGCTGGTCTATGTCCGCGTGCAGGCCTGCGTGGTGGCCCTGCCAGGCCTGGGCGAACGCGTGATCTCGGCCCGCGTCAAGGTGGCGATCGCGCTGGCGCTGGCGCCGCTGCTGTCGGGCATCGCGCCCGGCCCGCAGATGCCCGAACAACCCCTGGGCATGATCGCGCAGGTCGGGGTCGAGATGGTTCTGGGCTTTGCCACGGGCATCATGCTGCGGCTGCTGACCATCGCCATAGACATCGCCACCACGGCCATTGCCGCGACCGCGTCACTGTCCCAGATCATGGGCATCCAGAACGAGATGTCGCCCCATCCCATCGGCAACATGCTGCACCTGGCCGGCATGGCGGTCCTGATGGCCATGGGCCTGCCAGTCATGATCGTCGAGCTGATCGCCGACAGCCTGCGTCTCTGGCCGCCCGCGGACCTGCCCCAGGTCGAGGGGCTGGTGATGGCCGTCGTCCGCATGGTGACCGACAGCTTCTGGCTGGCGATGATGCTGGCCGCGCCCTTCACCTTGGGGGGATTCCTGTACCAGGCGCTGTCGGGGGTCATCAACCGGGTGATGCCCGCCCTGCCGGTCGTGTTCATCGGCGCGCCCGCCTCCATCCTGCTGGCGCTGATGGGGTTGGTGATCCTGGCGCCGCTGCTGGTCGGCATCTGGGCCAACGCGGTTATGGGCTTCATGCTGCCGGCACTGCCATGAGGGACCGCGGATGAGCGAGGATGCCGACGACAAGCAGTTCGAGGCCACCGACCAGAAGCTGCAGCGTGCGCGCGAAAAGGGCGACATTCCGCGATCGACGGAATTGAACGTCACGATGATGTACCTGGGGGCATTCCTGGCCTTTTCGGTCATGGCCGGCTTTGCGGTGCGCCAATGGATGGCCATGGCCACGCGGGCGCTTGGCGCCGAGGGCTGGTCGGACAACGGGCCGGCACCGATCGCGCGCAGCTTGGCCGCCTATGCCGCGACTGCTACGATCGGCTTGGCCGCTCTGGTGATGGGGGCGATCCTTCTGGGCCTGATCGCCACGCGGGCGCTGATCTTTTCGCCCCAGAAGCTGGCCTTCGACATCAAGCGCATCAACCCGGTCAAGAACGCCGCGCAGAAGTTCGGAAAGGACGGCCTGGTGACCTTCGCCTTTTCATTGGGCAAGGCCGGACTGGTCTGTGCGGGGGGGTGGTTCCTGTTCGCATCGCTGCTGGACCGGATCGCCGCCGCGGCGATGGCGGACGGGCAATGGGTTGCGGCACTGGGCTCGATCCTGGGGCAGGTGCTGATGCTGGGGCTGGTCGTCTCGATCGTCTTCACCGTGCCGGACATGCTGTGGAAGTGGTTCGACCACCGACGCAAGAACCGCATGAGCCGCCAGGAAATGCAGGACGAGTTCAAGGATTCCGAAGGCGACCCGCACATGAAGGGCGCCCGCCGCCAGCGCGCGGTCGACATCGCGATGAAGCAGATGCTGGCCGACGTGCCCACCGCCGACGTCATCATCGTCAACCCGACCCATTATGCCGTCGCCCTGAAGTGGTCGCGGGGGTCCGGCCGTGCCCCGGTCTGCGTGGCCAAGGGCACCGACGAGGTCGCCGCCCGCATTCGCGCCAAGGCGACCGAGGCGGGCGTGCCCATCTGGTCCGACCCGCCCTGCGCCCGCGCCATCCACGCCCAGGTCAAGGTGGGAGAGGAGATCGACCGCGCCCATTTCGCCGCCGTTGCCGCCGCGATCCGCTTTGCCGAGAAGATGCGACAGAAGGCCCGTTCCGGATGGTAGACAAGATCAAACAGCTGCAGCAGCTGGAACGCATCGCGCGGCTGAAGGCCGAGCGTCAGCTCAAGACCTTTGCGGCGTTCAATGCGCACATGACGGTTGCACGCCAGCGCATCGATTCGCTGCAGGCCACGCTGGCGCAAAGCTATGACAGCACCGCTCCCTTGACCCTGCCCGAGGCGCGCATCGCCAACGCCCAGGCCGGGCGTGCCGCACGAGAGCTGCGCCATGCCGACCAGGAGCTGCAGCGGATGCTGCCCCGGTTCCAGATCGCCCGCCAGCAGGCGGCGCGCGAATTCGGCCGGGCCGAGGCGCTGCTGGGCTTGGGACAGGACGAGGCGGAACGCCGCCGCAAGGAGAAATACTGAGCCGTCGGCGGCATTGGACAGGCTGCGACCGGGATGCTAGGCACGGTGCCAAGCCACGGGGAAGAGCCATGCTGCACAGCGATCCGAACACCGACAGCCACCGCAAGATCTGGACCGCCGAGGGCGCGCGCGCCGTCTTTGACCTGCCGCTGATGGATCTGCTGTTTCAGGCGCAGACCGTGCACCGCCAGCATTTCGACCCGAACCGCGTGCAGCTGAGCCGCCTTCTGTCGATCAAGACCGGCGGCTGCCCAGAGGATTGCAGCTATTGCAGCCAGTCGGCCCGCCATGCGTCGGGCCTGTCGGCATCCAAGCTGATGGAGGTCGAGCGCGTGCTGGCCGAGGCGCGCCGCGCACGCGACGCCGGTGCCACGCGCTATTGCATGGGCGCCGCTTGGCGCAGCCCCAAGGCACGCGACATGCCGCAGATCATCGCCATGGTCGAGGGCGTCAAGGCCCTGGGGATGGAGACCTGCATGACCCTGGGCATGCTGGATGCGGACCAGTCGCGCCAGTTGGCCGATGCCGGGCTGGACTACTACAACCACAACATCGACACGTCCGAGGCGCATTACGGCAACGTCATCACTACCCGCAGCTTTGCCGACCGGCTGGATACGCTGGACACCGTCCGGCAGGCCGGGATCAAGGTCTGCTCGGGCGGCATCCTGGGTCTGGGCGAGGGGCCGCAGGACCGCGTCGACATGCTGGTGACGCTGGCCAACCTGCCGGTCGCGCCGGAAAGCGTGCCGATCAACATGCTGATCCCGGTCGAGGGCACCCCGCTGGCCGACGCCGCCCCGGTGGACCCCATCGATTTCGTGCGCATGATCGCCACCGCGCGCATCATGATGCCGCGCAGCCATGTCCGCCTGTCCGCCGGCCGCACCGCCATGTCGGACGAGATGCAGGCGATGTGCTTCTTTGCCGGGGCGAATTCGATCTTCGTGGGCGACACGCTGCTGACGAAGGACAACCCCGAGGAGGAAAGCGACATGCGCCTGTTCGCCAAGCTGGGCCTTCAGCCCATGCAGGCGCACGAACATCATCCCGACGCAGCGCGCCGGGCCGAATTGCTGGCCGCCGACCCCGCCATTCCGATCCTGCGCTAGGGCCGGGGCTGCGGCTTGGACCGGCTGACAATTTATCGACGCGACCTGCAGGGTCTGGCGGGCGATGCGCGGCTGCGCAGCCTGGCTGAGCGCCGGGGGATCGACTTTTCGTCGAACGACTATCTGGGCCTTGCGCAAAGCAACCGGATGCGTGCCGCGGTCGTGCGGGCGCTGGATGCGGGCGTTCCGGTGGGCGCGGCGGGGTCGCGCCTGCTGCGGGGCAACACCGACCAGCAGGCCGGGTTCGAGGATGCCGCCGCGCGGTTCTTCGGCGCCGAGGCGGCCTTGGGCTTTGGTGGGGGTTATGTCGCGAACTTCGCGGTCATCACCACCCTGCCGCAGCGGGGTGATCTGCTGCTGATGGATGCGCTGGCCCATGCCAGCACGCATGAGGGCGCGCGGGCCGGGCGCGCCGAGGTCGCCAGCTTTCGCCACGGCGATGTCGGCCACGCCGAGGATGTGATCACCGCATGGCGCCGCGCGGGCAACACGGGTGCGGTCTGGATCGCGGTCGAGAGCCTTTACAGCATGGACGGGGACCGGGCGCCGCTGGACGACCTGATGCGGCTGGCGGACGCGCACGGCTTTTTGCTGATCGACGAGGCGCATGCGACGGGCGTCTTCGGTCCCCGGGGGCGGGGGCTGGCCCACCACCTGGAAGGGCGCGACAACGTCGTGACGCTGCATACGCTTGGCAAGGCCCTGGGCGGGTCCGGTGCGCTGATCTGCGGGGCGCGGGTGCTGATCGATTTCCTGGTGAACCGCTGCCGGCCCTTCATCTTTGCCACCGCGCCGTCGCCGCTGATGGCGGCCGCGGGGCTGGAGGCGCTGGCGGTGCTGCAGGACGAACCGTGGCGTCAGGCGACCTTGGCCGGCCATGTTACGGCGTTCCACGACCAGATGGCGCGCCGCCTGCCGCAGGTTCCGCTGAGCGGCAGCCAGATCGTGCCGCTGATCGTCGGACCCAATGCCGAAACCATGGCGCTGGCCGCACAGGTGCAGGCGCGCGGGTTCGACGTGCGCGGCATCCGCCCTCCGACGGTGCCCGAGGGCACGTCGCGGCTGCGGGTGTCGCTGACGCTGAACGCCACGCGCGCGGATGTGCTGCGGCTGGCCGAGACGCTGGAGGACCTGTGGCCCGATTTGTGATCACAAGCACCGGCACCGATGTCGGCAAGACGGTCTTCGCGGCCGGGCTGTGCGGGCTGATCGGGGCAGAGTACTGGAAGCCGGTGCAGTCGGGGCTGGCCGGGAATGTCGAAAACGACGCCGCTTCCGCCGCCCGCGGGAATGCCGCCCAACCCGGCACCGACCGCGCCGAGGTCGAGCGGCTGTCCGGCGCCCGCACCCACCCCGAGGCCGTGCTGCTGCCCCAGCCCCTGTCGCCGCACCGGGCGGCGGAACTGGCGGGCGTCACGCTGGACCCGGCGGTCTGGACCCCGCCCGATGCCGCGCGGCTGGTGATCGAGGGGGCGGGCGGCGCGCTGGTGCCCGTCACGCGGCAGGTGCTGTTCGCGGACCTGTTTGCGCGCTGGCAGGTGCCGGTGATCGTCGTCTGTGCCACGGGGCTGGGCACGATCAGCCACAGCCTGACCGCGCTGGAGAGCCTGCGCGCGCGGGGCGTGCCGGTTCATGGCGTGGCCTTCGTCGGGCCTGCGAATGACGACAACATGGCGACCATCGGCGATCTGGGTCGGGTCAGGGTGCTGGGACGCCTGCCTTTGCTGGACCAGCTGGACAGGGACAGCCTGACCGCCGCGATGCGGGCCGCGTTTAGCGCAGGGGATTTCGCATGAGCGCCGTCTGGCATCCGTTCTTTCAGCATGGCACCGAACCGGCCCCGCCCCGGGCGGTCGGCACCCAGGGCGCGCATATCCTGACCGATCGCGGCCCGCTGCTGGACGGGATCAGCAGCTGGTGGGTGGTCACGCATGGCCACAATCAGCCCCAGATCGTGGAGGCCATCCGCGAGACCGCCGGGCGGCTGGATCAGGTGATCTTTGCCGGGCTGACCCATGACCCGGCGGAGGAGCTGGCCGAGGTGCTGGTGACGATGACGCCCGCGGGGCTGGACCACGTGTTCTACAGCGACAGCGGGTCGACCGCGGTCGAGGTCGCGTTGAAGATGGCCCTGGGCTATTGGCGCCACGAGGGCGACGGCCGCCACCGCATCGCGGTGATCGAGGACAGCTATCACGGTGACACCATCGGCACGATGAGCGTCGGAGAGCGGGGGGTCTTCAACGCCGCCTATGACCCGCTGATGTTCGGGGTGGACCGATTGCCCTTTCCCGAGGGCGACGGTGCCGCGACGCTGGCGGCGTTCGAGGCGCTGGCGGCCAGTGGGCGGATGGCGGCGATCATTCTGGAGCCGCTGGTGCTGGGCGCGGGGGGGATGCGGATGTACGCCCCCGCGGTTCTGGCCGGGCTGCGGGCGATCTGTGACCGCCACGACGTGCTGATGATCGCCGACGAGGTGATGACCGGATGGGGCCGCACCGGGCGGTTGTGGGCCTGCGATCATGCGGGCGTCGCGCCCGATATCCTGTGCACGTCCAAGGGGCTGACCGGGGGCGTGGTGCCGCTGGCGGCGACGCTGGCCAGCGGGCGGATATTCGACGCGCATCGCTCGACCGACCGGCGGCGGACCTTCTATCACTCCAGCAGCTATACCGCGAACCCGATCGCCTGCGCGGCGGCGCTGGCGCAGGTGCGGCTGTGGCAGGCAAGCCCCATGCAGGCGCGGCTGGACGCGCTGACCGCCATGCAGGCCGAACGGCTGGCGCGGCTGGACGGGCGGTTCACCAACATCCGCCAATGCGGCACCATCGCCGCCGCCGACCTGGTCGTGCCCGAGGGCGGCTATCTGTCCGAGGTCGGGCCGCGGATGCGGGCGCATTGCATGGACCGCGGCGTGCTGCTGCGTCCCCTGGGGAACACGGTCTATGTGCTGCCGCCCTATTGCGTGACGGGGGGCGACCTGGATGCGGCCTGGGAGGCCGTCACCTCATTCCAGGTCTAGGTCGACCCAGACCAGCCTGCGATGCGAGGCCAGCGCCACGGCCTCTGCCAGCGGATCGTCGGGCGCGGGCCAGACGACACCCGACGCCAGCACCGACAGCCCCTGCGCCGGCATGACGTAGTCCAGTCGCAGGTTGCCAGGCGCGCGGTCGTATTTCGCCGTATCCAGCGCCGGGTCGCCCCGCTGGCCGGCATTCGGTCCGGTCTGCGGCGGTTGCCATGCGCCGCGGGGCCGGGGGTCCTGGGTAACGGCGGCCAGCGCCGCCAGCGTGGCCGGATCGCCGTCGCCGTCCTGCGGATCGACGTTCAGGTTGCCCACGATCGCAAAGGGCGCGTCGGGAAGGTGGGTCAGCCAGAAGGTGACCTCGTCATGGTTGCGGGCGGGATTGCGATCCTCGAAGGCGGGGGGTGTCGCGGCCAGTGCCAGCAGGTGCAGCGGCCCCGCAGGCGTGTCCAGCGCCACGTCCCAATGCGCCGTGCTGGACAGGCGCTGGATGTCGGCATGGGGGCTTTCAGGCATCCGGTTGCCCGGCAGGTCGCGCCACAGCGTCGCGCTGTGATCGGTGACGCCCGCGATGGGCAGGCGCGACAGCACCGCCAGCCCCGCCTGTCCGGTGAAGGCGCCATAGCCCTGCGCATCGCGGGGCTGGCCCGCGCGCCCGTCGCCATCCAGGTCCACGCCCGTGGCCATGCCACGGTTGGACTGCGTCGCATGATGATGCGGCATCGCATGACCCTGTTCGGCCAGCAGGCCCGCGAATGCGGTCAGCGCGCGGTTGTCCAGGTCCCAGTCCAGCCCGGTCAGCAGGATCGCATCGGGCGCGGCATGGGCGATCACCTGCGCCGCGGCCACAACCTGCGGATCGTGGGCCATGATGTCGCGCAACAAAAGACCCGGCCCGTCGCGCGACAGACCGGGGTCCCAGGTGGCGATGCGCAGCGGATCGGCCGCCGCCGGGCCCGCCAGCAGCATGGCCAGGGCAAGGGCCCTTAGACCCAAGGGCGGGCCTGGGCCATCTGCGTCTCGAACGTGTCGATGGCGGGGGCCTTTTCCATCGTCAGTCCGATGTCGTCCAGGCCGTTCATCAGGCAATGCTTGCGGAACGGGTCGATGTCGAAGCCGTATTCGGTGCCGTCCGCACCGGTCACGGTCTGCGCGTCCAGATCGACGGTGATGCGGGCATTCGCGCCCTTCTCGGCATCGCGCATCAGCGCGTCGACCGCATCCTGGGGCAGGACCACCGGCAGGATGCCGTTCTTGAAGCAGTTGTTGAAGAAGATGTCCGCAAAGCTGGTCGAGACGACGCAGCGGATGCCGAAATCTAGCAGCGCCCAGGGGGCATGCTCGCGCGAGGAGCCGCAGCCGAAATTGTCGCCCGCGATCAGGATCTGGGCGTCGCGATAGGCGGGCCGGTTCAGGACGAAATCTGGGATCTCGTTCCCGTCGCGGTCATAGCGCATCTCGTCGAACAGGTTCACGCCCAAGCCGGACCGCTTGATGGTCTTCAGGAACTGCTTGGGGATGATCATGTCGGTGTCGATGTTGACCAGGGGCATGGGGGCCGCGATGCCGGTCAGGGTGGTGAACTTGTCCATGATGTCCTCAGGCCGGTTCGTGCGCGAATTCGCGGATGTCGGTCAGGCGTCCGGCGACGCCGGCGGCGGCCGCCATCGCGGGGCTCATCAGGTGGGTGCGGCCCTTGTAGCCCTGGCGCCCCTCGAAGTTGCGGTTGCTGGTCGCGGCGCAGCGTTCGCCGGGCTTCAGCTGGTCGGGGTTCATGCCCAGGCACATCGAGCAGCCGGCCAGCCGCCATTCAAAGCCCGCGTCGATGAAGATGCGGTCCAGCCCTTCCTCCTCGGCCATGGCGCGGACCAGGCCCGATCCCGGCACGACCATGCCGCGCACGCCCGGCGCCAGCTTGCGCCCGCGCAGCACGTCGGCGGCCGCGCGCAGGTCCTCGATCCGGCCGTTGGTGCAGGATCCGATGAAGACCGCGTCGATGGCGATGTCGGTCAGCGGCGTGCCTGCAGTCAGGCCCATATAGTCCAGCGACCGGCGCGCGGCATCGACCTTGCCGCCCGCAAAGCTTTCCGGGTCGGGCACGGATGCCGTGATCGGCAGCGCGTCTTCGGGGCTGGTGCCCCAAGTGACGGTCGGCGCGATGTCCTCGGCGCGGATGGTCAGGACCTTGTCGAAATGCGCGCCGTCGTCCGAGAAGAGCGTCTTCCACCAGGCGACGGCGGCCTCCCATTGGGCGCCCTTGGGCGCATGGGGACGGCCCTTGACGTAATTGAACGTGACCTCGTCCGGGGCGATCAGGCCGGCGCGGGCGCCGCCCTCGATCGCCATGTTGCAGATGGTCATGCGGCCTTCCATCGACAGGTTGCGGATCGCCTCTCCGCAATATTCGATGACATGGCCGGTGCCGCCCGCGGTGCCGGTCTCGGCGATGATGCGCAGGACGATGTCCTTGGCGGTCACGCCGGGGGCCAGGCGGCCGGTGATCTCGACCTTCATGTTCTTGGACTTGCCCTGGATCAGGGTCTGGGTGGCCAGCACATGCTCGACCTCGGACGTGCCGATGCCGTGGGCCAGCGCGCCGAAGGCGCCGTGGGTTGCGGTATGGCTGTCGCCGCAGACGACGGTCATGCCGGGCAGGGTCCAGCCCTGTTCGGGGCCGACGATGTGCACGATGCCCTGGCGGATGTCGTTCACCGGGTAATAGACCACCCCGAATTCACGGGCGTTGCGGTCCAGCGCATCCACTTGGATGCGGCTTTCCTCGTTGTCGATGCCGGTCTGGCGGTCCAGCGTGGTGGGCACGTTGTGATCAGGCACGGCGATGGTGCGTTCGGGCGCGCGGACCGGGCGGCCGGTCATGCGCAGCCCCTCGAAGGCCTGCGGGCTGGTCACCTCGTGGACCAGGTGGCGGTCGATATACAGAAGGCAGGTGCCGTCTTCCTGGCGGTCCACCACATGGGCGTCCCAGATCTTGTCGTAAAGCGTGCGTGCAGGGGTCATGGCTGAGGTCTTTCGGCTGTGATGCAGGAAGGGTGACGGTCGGGCAGCCGTCAGCCCTGCGCGGTCACGCCCAGCATCTCGCCGTAGAAGCGGCCCGGCAGGCGCGCGCGGTCATGAATGTCGAAATAGCGCATCATTGGGCCAGATTAGGCCAGCATCCGCCTGCTGGCAAGCGCGCGCATGTCAAGGAAAATGCCGCGAGAGATTGAGACGGGCCGAAAAGATGCTATGTTGGGTGAACCCCTGCGCCGGGGGCTATCGGCGCGCGGATCGGAGGACTACACCCTGTCACAAGACGCCCCGTCGGCCGGTCGGCCGACCTCGACCCAGCAGACCAGCCAGCATACCAGTGACGACATGCTGGCCTTGGTGCTGAATTCCCTTGATGACGACAAGGCCGAGGAGGTCGTCTGCATCGACCTGCGCGGTCGCACGGCCATTGCCGACCACATGGTCATCGCCTCGGGGCGCAGCTCGCGTCAGGTGGGCGCCATCGCGGAGAAGCTGGCCGAGCGCGTAAAGCAGGTCACCGGCCGCAGCCCGCGGATCGAGGGCAAGGATGCCGGCGACTGGGTGCTGATCGACACGGACGACGTGATCGTCCACGTGTTCCGCCCCGAGGTCCGCGACTTCTATCAACTGGAAAAGATGTGGCTGCCCGCCGATGCGCTGGCCCGCGTGCGCGAACCCGCCCAACCGTCCAGCTATCAGCCGCAGGACTGATCCGCCGCGATGCGGATCGACATCGCCGCCGTGGGGCGGCTGAAGACCGGCCCCGAGGCGGCGCTGGTCGCCGATTACCTGCAGCGCTTTGCCAAGACCGGCCGCAGCCTGGGGCTGCCGGCCGTGTCCGTCGTCGAGGTCGAGGATCGCCGCGCCGGCACCATGGCCGCCGAGGCAGAGCTGCTGTCCCGCGCCATCCCGCCCGGCGCGGCGGTGGTGATGATGGACGAACGCGGCGATCAGCCGACCTCTCCCGAATTCGCCGCGCGGCTGGCGGACTGGCGCGACCAGGCGCGCGACGTGTGCTTCGTGATCGGCGGCGCGGACGGGCTGGACCCGTCGTTGCGGGCGCGGGCCGACTGGCAGATCAGCCTGGGCCGGATGGTCTGGCCGCATCTGCTGGTCCGCGTGATGCTGGCCGAACAGCTGTACCGCGCCGCCACGATCCTGGCCGGGTCGCCCTATCACCGGGCATAGGGGCACCGGGCATAGGGGGGCACCGGGCGTGGGCGGGCTTGGTTGCCGCCGCCGCCCGCGAGGCGTAAGTAAGGGCAAAACCGCGAGGCTCCGATGACCAAACCCGTGATCCTGTGCATTCTGGACGGCTGGGGCCAGTCCACCCGACCCGAACAAAGCGCCCCGGACCGGGCGGCGACCCCGAATTTCGACCGTCTGATGCGCGACTGTCCCCATGCGACGCTGGTGACGCACGGTCCCGACGTGGGCCTGCCGCGCGGCCAGATGGGCAATTCCGAGGTGGGTCACACGAATATCGGCGCCGGACGCGTGGTCGCGATGGATCTGGGCGCGATCGATCTTGCGATCGAGGATGGCAGCTTCGGCCGCAACGCGCCGCTGCTGGCGTTCATCGACCGGCTGAAGGCCACGGGCGGGACCGCGCATCTTCTGGGCGTCGTCTCGGATGGCGGTGTTCACGGTCATATCGTCCACGTGCTGGCCGCAGCGCGCGCGGTGGCCCAAGCAGGCGTGCCGGTGGTGATCCACGCGATCACCGACGGCCGCGACGTGGCCCCCGATTCGGCACCGGGCTTCCTGGCCACGCTGCAGGACGGGCTGCCTGCGGGGGCGCGGATCGGAACGGTGATCGGTCGCTATTACGCACTGGATCGCGACAGCCGCTGGGACCGGGTGCAGCGCGCGTTCGACGCCGTCGTCGCCGGACAGGGAGAGGCTGCGCCGGACGCCGCGTCCGCCATCGCCACGGCCCATGCGCGCGGCGAGATGGACGAGTTCGTGCCGCCCTTCGTCATCGGTGGCTATGCGGGTGCGCGGGATGGGGACGGGGTCTTCTGCCTGAATTTCCGCGCCGACCGCGCGCGTGAAATCCTGTCTGCCCTGGGCGATCCCGTCTTCGACGGCTTTGACGCCGCCGCACGCCCGGCCTGGGCCGCGATGCTGGGCATGGTCGATTATTCGACGCGCCACGACAGCTTCATGCAGGCGGCCTTTCCCAAGCGGCAGGTGCAGAACACCCTGGGGGCCTGGGTCGCGGCCAAGGGCCTGCGCCAGTTCCGCCTGGCCGAGACCGAGAAATACCCCCACGTGACCTTCTTCCTGAACGGCGGCAAGGAAACGCCCGAACCGGGCGAGGATCGCCACATGCCGCAAAGCCCCAAGGTCGCCACCTATGACCTGGCGCCCGAGATGGCGTCCGTCGAGGTTACCGACAGGCTGGTCCAGGTCATCGGTCAGGGCTACGATCTGATCGTGGTGAACTATGCCAATCCCGACATGGTCGGCCATACCGGCGATCTGGACGCGGCCGCCCGCGCCTGCGAGGCGGTGGATCGCGGTCTGGGCCGGATGCTTGCCGCGCTGGACGCGGTCGGGGGGGCGGCGGTGATCTGCGCCGATCACGGCAATTGCGAACAGATGATCGACCCGGTGACGGGCGGGCCGCATACCGCGCACACGCTGAACCCGGTCCCGGTCATCGTCTATGGCGCGCCGGGCGTCACGGGGCTGCGCGACGGGCGCCTGGCCGATCTGGCGCCGACGGTTCTGGCGCTGATGGGGCTGGACCAGCCCTCCGACATGACCGGGGAAAGCCTGATCGTCCGATGAGAACCCGCCTTGCCCTGGCGCTCTGCGCCGCCCTTGCCGGTCCGGCCCTTGCGCAGACCACCCCCGCCAACCAGGCGGTTGCGGATGCCGAGGCTGCCGCGGCCCTGCTGCGCGCGGCCATCGGCCAGCTGGCCGAGGCGGTCAGCGCCGACGACCAGGTGGTGGCCCTGACCGAGGTCATTCGCGGATACGAGCTGGGCCTGGCCGCCCTGCGCGGCGGCCTGCGCCAGGCCAGCGGCCGCGAGGCCGAACTGCGCGACCGGTTCGAGGCGCAGCGCGACCAGCTGGCACGCGTCCTGGGCGCGATGACCGCGCTGCAGCAAAGCCCCGAATCGACGATGCTGCTGCATCCGGCGGGGGCGCTGGCCAATGCGCGGTCGGGGATGATCCTGTCGGGCGTCACCCCCGGCCTGCGGGCCGAGGCCGAGGCCCTGCAGGCCGATCTGGACGAGATCGCCACCGTCCGCCAGCTGCAGTCGAACGCCGCCGGCATGCTGGGGAGCGGCCTGGACAGCGTCCAGGAGGCGCGCCGCCTGCTGGCCAGCGCCGTGACGGACCGCAGCTCGATGCCCGCGCGATATGCCGAAGACCCCGAGGAGCTGCAGGCCCTGCGCGCCGCTGCGCAGAGCCTGGACGATTTCGCGACCGGCATCGCGCGGATGGAAAAGGACGTGGGCGCGCCCATGGACGATTTCGAGGGCGCGCGCGGCAGCCTGGCCCTGCCGGTGGTGGGGACCGTGCTGCGCCCCTATCGGGAGCCGGACGCGGCGGGGGTCAGCCGACCGGGCTGGGTGATCGCCACCGCCCCCGCGGCGCTGGTGCAGACGCCCTGGCCTGCGACGATCCGCTATCGGGGGCCGTTCCTGGATTACGGCAATGTGATGATCGTCGAGCCCGCGCGCGGCTATCTAATGATCTTCGCAGGCCTGTCCCAGGTCTTCGGAGAAGTGGGCGACGTCTTGAAGGCGGGCGATCCGGTGGGCTTGATGGGGGGCGCGGAAGCCCCCGCCCAGGAGTTCGGATCGCAATTCGTCGCCGATGCCGCCCAGGGCGCCGAGGCCGGACGCAGCGAGACGCTGTATCTGGAACTGCGCCAGGGCAATGAAACGCTGGACCCCGCCGACTGGTTCGTGCTGAATCCCGTCGTCGACCCGCAACAGGACTGAGGCAGGAAAGACCGCCATGAGACATTATCTGATCGCAGGCCTGGGGGGCGTTCTGGCCGGAGCCCTGGCCACCACCCAGATCGCCGGTCCGCTGCTGGCGCAGGAGACGGCCGAGGGGAATGCCTCGGTCTATCAGCAGCTGGAGCTGTTCGGGAACATCTTCGAGCGCATCCGCACCGACTATGTCGAGGCACCCGAGGACAAGGAGCTGATCGAGGCCGCCATCAACGGCATGCTGACCTCGCTTGACCCGCATTCCAGCTTCCTGTCGGCCGACGATTATTCCGACATGCAGACCCAGACCCGCGGCAGCTTTGGCGGCCTCGGGATCGAGGTCAGCCAGGAGGAGGGTCTGGTCAAGGTCGTAGCGCCCATCGACGATACGCCCGCCGCGAATGCGGGCATCCAGCCGGGCGACTTCATCACCCACGTGAACGGCGAATCGCTGCTGGGCCTGCCTTTGGACGACGCGGTCGAGATGATGCGCGGCCCGATCGGGTCCGAGATCACCATCACCGTCCTGCGCGAGGGCGAGAGCGAGCCGTTCGACCTGACCATGTCGCGCGACACGATCAAGCTGACCGTGGTGCGCAGCCGCGTCGAGGGCCATGCGGTCGTGCTGCGGGTGTCCACCTTCAACGACGAGACCTATGACACGCTGCAGGCGGAACTGAAGAAGGCCGTCGAGGAAGCCGGCGGCATCGACCGGGTCACCGGTTTCGTGCTGGACCTGCGCAACAACCCCGGCGGCCTGCTGAACCAGGCGATCAGCGTCAGCGACGCCTTTCTGGATGCCGGAGAGATCGTCAGCACCCGCGGCCGCAACCCGGAAGAAAGCGAACGCTGGAACGCCGAGGCGGGCGATCTGGCCGAGGGCAAGCCGATGGTCGTGCTGATCAACGGCGGTTCGGCCAGCGCGTCGGAAATCGTCGCGGGTGCCTTGCAGGACCACCGCCGCGCCATCGTCGTGGGCGAAAAGTCCTTTGGCAAGGGTTCGGTCCAGACGGTCATGCCGGTGACCGCCGACAGCGCCATCCGCCTGACCACGGCGCGGTACTTCACCCCGTCGGGCCGGTCGATCCAGGCCCTGGGCGTGCAGCCCGACATCCTGGTCGCCCAGCCCGCCCCGGCCCCCGAGGTCGAGGAGGAGGAAGCCCGCAGCAACAGCGACTTCAGCCGGTCCGAGGCCGACCTGCGCGGTGCCCTGGGCAACGATGTCAGCGACGAGATGCGCAAGCAGATGGAGGAGGAGGCCGCCGAGGTCGAGGCCACCGCCGCGCTGCGCGAGGAGGACTATCAGCTGGCCTATGCGGTCGACGTGCTGAAGGGTCTGGCCGCGGTGAACTTCCGCGCCGACCAGGTGCCTGCCGCGGAGACGCCCGCGGTCACCGGTGAAGGTGCGGGCGAGGGGGCCGAGGCCGCCCCGGACCAGGGCTGATCCGATGGACGGACGCATGGGGCCGGGCGGCCTGCCGTACCGGCCCTGCGCCGGCGTGGTGCTGATCGACGACCGGGGCCTGGTCTTTGCCGGGCGCCGGATCGACCGCAGCCCCGACCAGCCGCCTGCGTGGCAGATGCCCCAGGGCGGCATCGACGAGGGGGAGACCCCGCGCGAGGCCGCACTGCGCGAGCTGACCGAGGAGACGGGCATCGACCCATCGCTGGTCGAGGTGCTGGACGAGACGCCCGACTGGGTCTTCTACGACCTGCCGCCCGAGATGGTCGGCCGGATCTGGAAGGGCCGTTATGGCGGGCAGTGCCAAAAATGGCTGGCGCTGCGGTTCCTGGGCCAGGACACCGACATCCGCATCGATACCGCCCACCCCGAGTTCGACCAGTGGCGGTGGATGCGGGCCGAGGACGTGCTGGACAGCATCGTGCCCTTCAAGCGCGCCGTCTATGCCGAGGTGCTGGGCGCGTTCCACCCTCATCTGGCCTAGGACGCGGGCCAGCGATCCTCCAGGATCAGCTCGTCCAGCGGCAGGCGCGCCGCCCAGCCCCGGCTTTGCAATTCGGGCTGGCGGTACAGTTCGGTGACATGGCCGATGCACAGATAGGCCACCGGCACGACATGGTCGGGCAGGTGCAGCAGGCCGCGAAGGTCGTCGGGCCGGAAGATGCTGACCCAGCCCACCCCGATGCCTTCGGCCCGCGCGGCCAGCCACAGGTTCTGCACCGCGCAGGCGGTGGAATAGAGGTCGGTTGCCGGGTCATGGGTGCGGCCCAGCACATGCGCGCCGCCCCGGGTCCGGTCGCAGGTGATGCACAGGTTGACCGGCGCCTGCAGGATCCCCTCCAGCTTCAGCGACGAATACAGCGCCTTGCGGTCGGGAAAGCGGTCGGCGGCCTCGGCATTGGCCGATGCGAAGGCGTCATGGATGCGGCCGCGCAGTGCCGCGTCGCGGATCAGGATGAAGTTCCAGGGCTGTGACAGCCCGACGGACGGCGCGTCATGCGCCGCCTGCAGCAGGCGGCGCAGGGTCGCGGGGTCGACCGGGTCGGGGCGGAACTGACCCCGCACGTCGCGGCGTTCGCGGATCGCGCGATAGACCGCCGCGCGCTCCGCGTTCGAAAACAGCCCCGCCGGGGCAAGGCCGCAGGCATCGGTCACCGGCGCAGCTGGTCCAGCAGGATCGAGGTCGGATAGCCGTCCGGCGTCACGCCGATGGACCGCTGGAAGGCCGAGACCGATTCCATTGTGGCCGAACCGAACAGGCCGTCGATCTCTCCCTGATAGAAGCCGCGCTGTGCCAGGCGCTGCTGGATCTCCTGGCGTTCGGCGGTGGACAGGGTGCGGTCCTGGCGCGGCCAGGCGCCTTGGATGCCCGGACGGCCCGCGATGCGCTCCGCCAGGTAGGACACGCCCAGGGCGTAGTTGTCCGAGTTGTTGTAGCGCAGGATCGACCGGAAGTTGTCGGTGATGAAGAACGCAGGCCCCCGCGCCCCCGCCGGCATGATGATCGAGCCGTTGCCCGCCGGCAGCCCGCCGCCCGACATGGTGCGCACGCCCTGTGCTGACCAGTCGCCGGCCGACCGCCGGGTGCCCTTGCCGATCAGGCCCATGTTGAAGTTGGCGGGCAGGCGGACCTCGGCGCCCCAGGTCGCGCCGCGCTGCCAGCCGCTGCGCGCCAGATAGGCCGCGGTCGAGGCCAGCGAATCGGTCGGGTCCTCGGACCAGATGTCGCGGCGGCCGTCGCCGTTGAAGTCGACCGCGTATTCCAGATAGGAGGTCGGCATGAACTGGGTATGCCCCATCGCGCCCGCCCAGCTGCCCAGCATGTGCTGGGGATCGGTGTCGCCCGCCTGAAGGATCTGCAGGGCGGCGATCAGCTGGTTCTGGAACATCTCTCCGCGGCGGCCGTCATAGGCCAGCGTCGCCAGCGACGGGATGATCTGCATCCTGCCGCGGTTGGCGCCGAAGTTCGATTCCATCCCCCAGACCGCCAGCACGATCTCGCGCGGGACGCCGTACTGCGCCTCGATCCGGGACAGAACGGGCGACAGCTGCGCCAGCTTCTGGCGGCCGGTGGTGATGCGCACGTCCGACACGGCGCTGTCCAGGTACAGCCAGACGGGGCGCGAGAATTCGGCTTGGCGGCGGTCCAGGCGGATCACCTCGGGGTTGTAGCGGGCCAACGCCATGGCGCGGTCATAGGTCGGGCCCGACACGCCCGACGACAGGGCGCGGGCGCGGAACTGCTGGACGAACCGCTGCAGGCCGGCCTCGTCGCCGGGATTGGCGGGCGGGATCGGGGTCACGGTCACGTCGGCGGGCGCGCGGGGGCCGCCCGCGGCGGGCATGCGCGACATCGGCGATGCACAGGCGGCCAGCGCGCCGATCAGGGTGGTGGACAGAAGAATGCGGGAAAAGCTCATTATGGATCGCCTGTTTTGGACTGCCGAGGTTTCTTGGCCCGGATCTTGATGGCCCGGATTTGGTCTTCTGCGTGCAGTCTAGACGAACCACTCCCGCTTGGGTAGGGCGCGGGCGCGCTTAGTGCAGCAGCGATTCCGGGTCCGGCGCGGTCCCGAACCAAGGCGTCATCTGCGCGATGATGACCGAGTTTTCGGCCAGCGCCCGATCCATCAGCGCGCGTTCCGCCTCGTCGATCTCGTGGCCGTCGGCCAGACGCTCGTCCAGCGTGCCATAGCCGGTGACGTCCAGGGGGGCCATGTCGGCCTGCTTCAGGATCGCCACGGTCTCTCGCACGGCCTCGGGTTCGTCGTTGGCCGGGGCATAGCAGACCAGCCCCGCCCCGGTGGCGCCCTTGGGCAGACCGTCGCCCTTCCGCCTGCCCAGCTCGACGACCAGCGTGAAGACCTTCATGGCTTACTCCATCGGTTTTGCGCCGCCCTGGGCGCGTTCGGCCCCTTCGGGCCATTCGGGGGCCTGCCACATGCGGTTGCCGCATTCGGGGCAGGGCGCACGGGTGGCGATGATCTGCGCGCCCGCGGACGCGCCGCACATGGCACAACATGTCTGCCCGTCCATCGCAAGCGCCTTTGCGGGCGGGGGCGGGCCGTTCACCAGATGTTCGGGCGGCAGCAGCGACAGGCCGGGCTGCACCTGCGACCGGCGAAAGACGGACAGTCCGCCGCCCGCCTCCAGATAGGCGGCGCGCAGCTCTCCAAGGTTGCCGACGCCGGCCAGGCGCAGCATCGCCTTGATCTCGGCCAGGCCCAGGTCGCGCTGCGATGCCGCCTCGGGCAGGATGCGCCCGTCCAGGACCAGCGCCACGGGGCGGCCGTCGATGATGCGCTTGGCCCGGTCGAACCGCACGATCAGCCGGTCCAGCACCTTGTTCAGCCCGACGACCACGGTGATGACCGCCATCGCCGCCAGCAGCGGCACGTCGGGATAGAACATCGCGTCGCCCACGGCGGACCCCAGGGCGATGACCAGCAGGAACTCGACCATCGACAGCTGCGCCACGCCGCGCCCGCCGATCCAGCGGATCATCAGCAGCGCATAGACATAGACCAGCACGGTGCGGACCAGGATCTCGGCATAGAACAGGGGTGGATGCTCGCCCAGGAACATCCGGGCAAGATCGAAGGGGATGACCGGTTGGTCCATGAAAGGCCTTTCGCGGCAGGGAATGCTGCACAGCCTATAACCGTGCCCGAACCGAGGGGTTCCGCCGCCTGGTCCCGCCCGCTAGGGTCCGCGCAGCAGCAGGGGGGCATGCCATGAGCGACAGTCTGGAGCGGGTCCGCGCGGCCCTGGACGCGGCCGGCGTCGCGGTCGACATCCGCGAGATGCCGGGCAGCACCCGCACCGCCGCCGAGGCCGCGGACGCGGTCGGCTGCGCGCTGGACCAGATCGCCAAGTCGATCATCTTTCACGGCCAGGACAGCGGAGCGGTGCTGCTGTTCCTGACCGCAGGCGGCAACCGGGTCGATCCCGACAAGGCCGCGACGCTGGCCGGAGAGCCGTTGGGCCGGGCCGATGCGGCGCTGGTGCGGGCGCGCACGGGGTTCGCCATCGGCGGTGTCGCGCCGGTGGGGCATCTGTCGCCGGTCAGGGCCTTCCTGGACCCGCGCCTGGCCGATTTCGTGCAGGTCTGGGCGGCGGCGGGCACCCCGCGGCATGTCTTTGCCATCGCGCCCGACCGGCTGCAGGCCGTGACCGCCGCACGGACCGGTGATTTTGTCGCATGAACCCCGCGGCGGGTCCGGGGCGTTGGGACGCGACATCTGAAAGGAAGCCCCGATGACCCAACCCATGATGACCCTGAACGACGGCCGGACCATGCCCCAGCTGGGCACCGGCATCTGGCAGATCGAGGATGCGAAGACCCCCGAGGTCGTGGCCGAGGCGCTGCGCATCGGATACCGGCTGATCGACGGCGCTGCCGCCTACAAGAACGAGGCCGGGATGGGCCGGGGCATCCGCGACAGCGACGTGGCCCGCGACCAGATCTTCGTCACGTCCAAGCTGTGGAACGACGCGCAGGGGCATGACGCCGCGCTGCGGGCCTTTGACGCGACGATGGAGCGGTCGGGGCTGGATTATTTGGACCTGTACCTGATCCACTGGCCGTTGCCGGCGATGGACGCCTATGTCGACAGCTGGAAGGCACTTATCCGCCTGCGCGACGAAGGGCGCGTGCGGTCCATCGGCGTCGCGAATTTCCACGAGCCGCATCTGCGTCGCCTGATCGACGAGACGGGCGTCGCGCCCGCGCTGAACCAGATCGAGCTGCACCCTTCGCTGACGCAGGAGCGCATGCGGGCGGTGAACAAGCAGCTTGGCATCGTCACGCAAAGCTGGACCCCCCTGGGCCGCGGCGACAGCTTCGACGCCCCCGCGATCCGCGATGCGGCGGCGCGCACGGCGCGGACGGTGGCGCAGGTGATCCTGCGCTGGCACATCCAGCACGGGCTGTCGGTCATTCCGAAATCGGAAAAGCCCGAACGCCTGGCCGAGAATTTCGACGTGCTGGACTTTACCCTGACGCCCGAGGAGATGTCGGCCATCGACGCACTGGACCGCGGTCATCGCACCGGGCCGGACCCGGACACGTTCGACTATCGTCAGCCGCTGTAACCCAGCAGGCGACGCATCAGGGGGCTGGCGGGGTCCGCCAGTCCCTCGATCACGTCGAAATGGTGGCGGCCGGGGTCGATGACGCATTCGGTCGCCGCGCCCAGCCCCGCCCAGGCATCCGCCAGCAGCCGGGCATGGCGGATGAATTCAGGCCTTTCGGCCCCCCCGACCCAAGTCGTGACCGGGATGCCCATGCGGGGTTCCAGCAGGGCGGGGCTTTCGGATGCGGCCTCGGCCGCGTCCAGGCGCAGGGTGTCGTTCATCGCCGTGCGCATCAGCGGACGCAGGTCGGTCAGGGGAGAGATGGGGACGCAGGCGGTGACCCGCGCGGCCACCGTTTCGGGCAGCACCCCCGGACAGATCATCCGCGCCGCCAGATGCCCACCCGCCGAATGACCGGTCAGCGCGATGGGCCCTGCGATGCGACCCGCCGCTTCTGCGATCTGCTCCGCGACGATGCGGGTCATGTCGGCAATGCGCGCCTCCGGCGCCAGGGGATAGCCCGGCAGAACGCAGGCCCAACCCTCCGCCAGCGCGCCGCCCGCCAGATGCGACCACAGCGTCGGGTCGAACCGCATCCAGTAGCCGCCATGGATGAACACCATCAGCCCGCGCAGGTCTCCCTCCGGCAGGAACAGATGCCCCCGGCCCAGATCCTGCGGCGGATGGGCGGCGCGGAAGGCCGCCGCCGCCTCGGTCCAGCGGGGGACATAGGTGTCGGCATGCGGGATATGCGCGCCATTGGCATAGGCGTCGTCCCAGTCGGTGATCTGATACAGCATGGTTCCCCCTCTTTCGGGCAGCCAATCGCGGCGCTATCGTCGCGTCAAGAGGGAGCCCATGATGACCGATTTCACCAAGACCCGCGCCGCGTTCCACCTGCCGGACGGCATGACCTATCTGGACGGCAATTCCCTGGGGCCGATGCCCCGCGCCGCCGCCGATCGGGTCGCAACCATGATGGCCGACGAATGGTCGGAGATGCTGATCACTGGCTGGAACAAGGCGGGCTGGTATGTCCAGCCGCGCAAGGTCGGCGACCGCATCGCGCGGCTGATCGGCGCGGAGGATGGCCAGGTGGTCATGGGCGATACGCTGTCCATCAAGGTGTTCCAGGCGCTGAGCGCGGCGCTGGCCCTGCGGCCCGATCGCCGGGTGATCCTGTCGGACAGCGGCAACTTTCCGTCGGACCTGTACGTGGCCGAGGGGATCGCCCGCGCCCTGGGCGCGACCCTGCGCGTCGTGGCCCCCGAAGAGGTCGAGGCGGCCATCGGCCCCGACCTGGCCGTGCTGATGCTGACCGAGGTCGATTACCGCACCGGCCGCCGTCACGACATGCCCGCCCTGACTGCCCGCGCGCATGACGCCGGCGCGCTGGCCATTTGGGATCTGGCCCATTCGGCGGGGGCGGTGGACGTGGACCTGCGGGGGTCGGATGCCGATTTCGCGGTGGGCTGCACCTATAAATACCTGAACGGCGGTCCGGGGGCGCCGGCCTTCATCTGGACCCATCCGCGCCACGCCGAACAGGCCGAGCCGATCCTGCAGGGCTGGATGGGCCATGCCGCGCCCTTCGCCTTCGACCAGGAATACCGCCCCGCGCCGGGGATAGAGCGGATGCGCGTGGGCACGCCCCCCGTCATCGCGCTGAGCGCGTTGGAGGCGTCGCTGGACATCTGGGACACGGTCGACATGGCCGCGCTGCGGGCGCGATCGATCGAACTGACCGAGGCGTTCATTGCGGGGGTCGAGGCGCAATGCCCAGACCTGGCCCTGAACAGCCCGCGCGACCCGGCGCGGCGCGGCTCTCAGGTCGGGTTCCGCCATCCGCAGGGCTATGCGGTGATGCAGGCTCTGATCGCGGCGGGGGTGGTCGGCGACTTTCGCGCGCCCGACGTGCTGCGCTTTGGGTTCGCGCCGCTTTACAACGATCTGGACGACGTGTCGCAGGCGGTCGCGACCTTGGCGCGAATCCTGCGCGACGGCAGCTGGGACAGTGCGGAATTCCGTCGCAAGGCTGCGGTGACCTAGGGTAAGGGGGCTTTCCAAGGCGGCCAAAACCGTCGACAGATTGAGCCACAGATGTCGTGGATCGGTTCCGATGTTCAAGCTGCTGCCCCTTGCCCTTGCCATGATGATTCCCACGCTTGCGGCGGCCCAGGCCGCCCCCGACGATATCCGCGTGCGCATCGTGACCGCCCGCACCCAGCCTCTGGACCTGGACATGCAGCTGTCCGGAGAGATCGAGGCCGTCGACACGCTGGAGCTGGGCTTTCGCCAGGGCGGCCGCGTGACCGAGGTGCTGGTGGCCGAGGGCGACAGCGTCGTCGCGGGTCAGCCCCTGGCCCGGCTGAACGCGGTCCAGCAGGATCAGGCGCTGAACGTCGCGCTGGCGGGCCTGGCCGCCGCGCGCGCGGGCAGCGACCAGGCCCGGCAGGCCCGCGATCGCGCCGATGCGCTGCTGGCGCGGGGGGTCGGCACGCGGGCGGCGGCCGATCAGGCCGAGCAGGCGCTGTCCCAGACCCAGGGGGCGCTGGAGCGCGCGGAAACCGCGGTCGAACAGGCGCGGCGCGCCGTCGACGATGCCGTGCTGCGGGCGCCCGAGGATGCCGTCGTGACCGACAAGTCGGTGGCCCCCGGCCAGGTGGTCGCCGCCGCGCAGCCGGTGCTGACGCTGGCCGCGCTGTCGGGGCTGGAGGCCGTCTTTCACGCGCCCGACGACCCGCTGCTGCACGACATCCTGGGCCGCGACGTGCGGATGGAGACTCTGGACGTCGACCGTCCCGACATGGTCGGCACCGTGACCGAGATCGCGCCCCTGGTCGATCCGCAGACCGGCACGGTGACCGTGCGCGCGCGGCTGCTGACGCCCAATGCCGGGATCGTCCTTCTGGGCGCGTCGGTGCGCGGGCATCTGAGCATGGCGATGGAAAAGGGCGTGGTCGTGCCCTGGACCGCCCTGATGCGGTCGGGCGACGATCCGGCCGTCTGGGTGGTCGACGATGACGGGCGCGTGGCGCTGACCAAGGTGGTCATCAACCATTTTGCGGACAGCACGATCTTCGTGTCCGAGGGCCTGTCCGACGGAAAGCGGGTCGTGGGCGACGGGGCGCAGCTGCTGTATCCCGGCCGCCGGGTCCGACCGGTCGCGGAGGGCGTGCAATGAGGGCCCTGATCCTGGCCGGCGTGCTTGCGCTGGCCTGCGGGCCGGCCGCGGCGCTGTCGCTGCCCGACTGGCTGGGCCTTGGCGGTCAGGCAGAAAAGCCCGCGGCCCCGCCGCGCCCGGTGGTCAGCGTGATCGTGGACGATCGCGGCCTGGACGCGCGCTGGATCCCGGGCGTGGTCGAGGCGCGTACCCAGGTCCAGCTGGGCTTTCAGACCCTGGGCCGGATGATCGCGCGGCCTGTCGATCTGGGCGATCAGGTGGCGGCCGGCGATCTGCTGGCGCAGCTGTCCACGGACGATCTGGCCGCGACAACCCGCGCCGCGCGCGCCGCCGTCGATGCCGCGGACGTGCAGGACCGCACCGCGCGCGCGACGCTGGAACGCACGCAGGCGCTGGCGGCGCGCAACGTCGCCTCGAACGCCCAGCTGGAACAGGCTCAGCAGGAGGCCAGCGCCGCCGCCGCCGCGGTCGAGCAGGCCCGCTCGCAGCTGCTGCAGGCCGAGGATGCCGAAGGGTTCGCCAAGATGACCGCGCCTTTCGCCGGTGTGGTCAGCGCCGTCTATGAGGTGCCGGGCGCGGTCGTGGATGCGGGCGCGCCCGTGATCCAGCTGTCGGCCCAGGACACCCCCGAGGTGGTGATCGACCTGCCCGAACAGGCGCTGGTCGGGCTGGCACCGGGCGCCGACTTTACCGTCTGGCATCGCAGCGACCCCCAGGTCGAGATCGCGGCTACGCTGGACCGGGTCGACCCCATCGCCGACAGCGCCACCCGGACGCGGCGGCTGTACCTGACGCTGCCGCCCGGCGCGCCGTTCCGCCTTGGCGCGCTGGTGCGGGCGCGGTTCGGCACGGTCGATGCGCCATCCCTGTCGCTGCCGGCCGAGGCGCTGGTCGCCACCGAGGGCATGCCCTTCGTCTGGCGGGTGATCCGCGACGATGCGGGGGCGCGGGTCGAACAGGCCCCCGTGCAGGCGGCGGCCCCCTTTCGCGGGCGCGTCTCCATCACCCACGGCCTTGACGCGGGCGACGAGGTCGTGATCCGCGGCGTGAAATCCCTGGCCCCCGGCCAGCCCGTCGGCCGGAGGCTGGAGCCGTGAGCACCCCCAAGACCCGCTTCAACCTGTCCGACTGGGCACTGAAGCATCGCAGTTTCGTGTGGTTCCTGCTGATCGTGTCGATGATCGCGGGCACCATCAGTTACCTGAACCTGGGCCGCGAGGAGGACCCGGACTTCACGATCAAGACGATGATCATCGGCGCGGCCCTTCCCGGCGCCACCATCGACGAGACGCTGAAGCAGGTCACCACCCGCATCGAGACCAAGCTGGAGGAGCTGGACGAGCTGGACTTCACCCGCTCCGTCACCACGCCGGGTCAGGCGGTCGTCTACGTCGAGCTGGACCCCACCATCCGCGGCCCTGCCGTCCCCGAGGTGTGGAAGCGGGTCCGCCAGATGATGGGCGACATCCGGCCCGAATTCCCCCAGGAATTCGCGGGCTTTCAGTTCAACGACAATTTCGGCGACGTGTTCGGCAACATCTATGCCTTCACCGCCGATGGGTTCACGCCGCGCGAGCTGCGCGACCGGGTCGAGGCGATCCGTCGCCAGGTCGCGGCCCTGGACGCCGCCGGCAAGACCGAGCTGCTGGGCGTGCAGGACGAACAGGTGTTCCTGGAATTCTCCGCCGCGCGACTGGCGGCCCTGGGCCTGAACCAGGCGCAGGTGATCCAGACCCTGGCCCAACAGAATGCCATCGCGCCGTCCGGCGTGATCCAGGCCGGGCCCGAACGCATCCTGGTGCGCGTCGGCGGCCAGTTCGACGGGGCGGAATCGATCGAGGCCGTGAACCTGCGCGTCGGAGAGCGGTTCTTCAATCTGGGCGACGTGGCTACCGTCACACGCGGCTATCAGGACCCGCCCACATCGCTGTTCCGCCACAACGGCCAGCCTGCGATCGGGCTGCAGATCGGCATGCGCCAGGGCGGCAACATCCTGGAGTTCGGCGCCGAACTGGAGGCGCTGATGGACCGCATCGCCGCCGACCTCCCCATCGGCATCGAGATGGCGAAATTCGCCGACCAGCCGCATGTGGTCGAAGACGCCGTGGGCCATTTCGTCAAGGCCCTGGCCGAGGCCGTGGCCATCGTCCTGGTCGTCAGCTTCATCAGCCTGGGCCTGCGCGCGGGGCTGGTGGTGACGCTGACCATCCCGCTGTGCCTGGCGATCACCTTCGTGATCCTGGACCTTTACGGCATCACGCTGCAGCGGATCTCTCTGGGCGCGCTGATCATCGCCCTTGGCCTGCTGGTCGACGATGCGATGATCGCCATCGAGACGATGATCTCAAGGCTGGAGATCGGGGAATCGCTGACCGATGCGGCCAGCTATGCCTGGACCTCGATCGCCTTTCCGATGCTGACCGGCACGCTGGTGACGGTCGCGGGCTTCATCCCCATCGGTCTGAACAGCTCTGCCGCGGGAGAGTTCACGTTCTCGCTGTTCGTGGTCATCGCGGTGTCGCTGATCGTGTCCTGGATCGTGGCGGTGCTGTTCGCGCCGCTGCTGGGGGTCACGTTCCTGCGCGCCGATATGGGGCATGGCCACAAGGGGCCGGGCCGGTTGCGGCGCGCCTTCCACGGCCTGTTGCGGGCGGCGATGCGGTTCAAGTGGCTGACCATCGCGGTGACGCTGGCGATCTTTGCGACATCGGTCTGGGGGATGCGGTTCGTGGAACAGCAGTTCTTCCCCACCTCCGACAGGACCGAGGTGCTGGTCGACATCACGGAACGCCAGAACGCCTCGATCGCGCGGACCCGCGCCGACATGGACCGGCTGGAGGCGAGCCTGGCGGATGATGACGACGTGCTGTTCTGGACCTCCTATGTGGGGCAGGGGGCGCCGCGCTTCGTGCTGTCGATGGACGTGCCCACGGCAGGGCCGCATATGGGCCAGATCGTGATCCAGACCCCCGACCTGGCCGCGCGCGACCGCGTCAAGGCGCGGCTGAGCGCGCTGGCGGCCGCCGAATTTCCGGGCGTCGACATCTATGTCAAGAACCTGGAAATCGGCCCGCCCGTGGGCAAGCCCGTCCAGTACCGCGTGACCAGCCCTGACACCGACGCCGCCCGCGACGCGGCCCAGGGCCTTGCCACGCTGATCGCCTCCGAGCCGCGCCTGCGCGACATCGCGCTGGACTGGAACGAGCCCGCGCGCATGGTCCGCCTGGTCGTGGACCAGGACCAGGCCCGCCGGCTCAGCGTGACCAGCCAGGACATCGCCCAGGCCCTGTCGGCCCTGTTCAGCGGCACCAGCGTGACGCAGCTGCGCGACGACATCTTCCTGATCGACGTGGTCGCCCGCGGCGTGGCCGACGATCGCCAGTCGCTGGCCTCGATCCGCAACATGCAGCTGAACCTGGCGGACGGGCGGGTCGTGCCGCTGGCCGCGCTGGTGACGCTGGAATACGGATCCGAACAGCCGCTGATCATGCAGAGAAACGGCCTGCCCACCGTCACGGTCAAGGCCGCCATCGGCACCGCCGACCAGCCCGCGACCCTGGTCACGGCGCTGGCCGCTCAGGTGGCCGAATATCAGGAAACCCTGCCCCCCGACGTCCGCATCGAGGTCGGCGGCAGCGTCGAGACCTCGGCCGACAGCCAAGCGCCCATCGCCGCGGTGGTGCCGGTGATGCTGCTGATCATGGCCGTCCTGGTCATGGCGCAGATGCAAAGCTTTCGGATGTCGCTGGTGGTGATCGCCGCTGCGCCCCTAGGGCTGATCGGCGTGGTGGCGGTGCTGGTGCCCTTCGGCGTGCCGATGGGCTTCGTGGCGATCCTGGGGATCCTGGCGCTGATCGGCATCCTGATCCGCAACTCGGTCATCCTAGTCCACGAGATCCAGGAGCTGCTGCACAAAGGCCGCAGCCAGTGGGACGCCGTATTCGAGGCCTCGGACAGCCGCGCCCGCCCCATTCTGCTGACCGCGGCTGCGGCGTCGCTGGCGCTGATCCCGATCTCGCGGCAGGTGTTCTGGGGGCCGATGGCCTATGCGATGATGGGCGGCATCATCGCCGGCACGCTGGTAACGCTGGTCTTCGTGCCCGCGCTTTACTGCGCGGTATTCCGGGTCAGGCCGCCCCGTCCCTGAAGCGTCCGTCTCCAATCCAATCGGACCTGAACCGTCCGGGCGGGGGGGCCGGGGGGCGGCAGCCCCCCGGCCGTCGCGGGACGCAAGAGAACGCCCCGGAACCGCGTTCCGGGGCGCCCGTGCCTCACTCTGCGGCGTCGCGTTTGGGCAGCACCCAATCGGGGCGCGGGAAATGGCAGGTATAGCCGTTGGGGAACCGCTCTAGATAATCCTGGTGCTCGGGCTCGGCCTCCCAGAAATCGCCCACCGGCTCGACCTCGGTCACGACGCGTCCCGGCCAGATGCCGGATGCGTCAACATCCGCGATCGTGTCCAGCGCCACCTGCTTCTGTGCCTCGTCCGCGTAATAGATCGCGGAACGATAGCCCGGCCCGATGTCGTTGCCCTGCCGATTCGGCGTGGAGGGGTCGTGGATCTGGAAGAAGAACTCCAGCAGCCGGCGATAGCTGATCAGGTCGGGGTCGAACATGATCTCGATCGCCTCGGCATGGGTGCCGTGGTTGCGATAGGTCGCGTTGGGCACGTCGCCGCCGGAATAACCGACGCGCGTCGCGATCACGCCCGGCATGCGCCGGATCAGGTCCTGCATGCCCCAGAAGCAGCCACCGGCCAGAACCGCACGTTCAACCATGATGCGCCTCCTCGACCTGGGCCAGATAGTCGCCGTAACCCTCGGCCTCCATCCGGTCCTTGGGGACAAAGCGCAGCGACGCCGAATTGATGCAATAGCGCAGCCCGCCCTGATCGCGCGGACCGTCCGGGAAGACGTGGCCCAGATGGCTGTCGCCGTGCTTGGACCGCACCTCGACCCGGACCATGCCGTGGGTGGTGTCGCGATGCTCGGTCACGTTGCCGTCGATGGGCTTGGTAAAGGCGGGCCAGCCGCAACCGGAATTGTATTTCGTGCTGCTGACGAACAGCGGCTCTCCCGAGACGACATCGACATAGATGCCCGCATCGAAATGGTGGTCGTATTCGCCGGTGAAGGCCCGCTCGGTGCCGTTCTCCTGGGTGACGCGATACTGCTCCGGGGTCAGCCGGGCGATCGCGTCGGGGGTTTTCTCATAGGCCATCTGGTCCTCCACGGATGGGACGGTTCGATCCCCTATATGGGAAGCGCCCCGCCCATCCGCAAAGGTCACAGGCGCGAAACGGCCTCTTTCGCGGCTTGATATTCCGCAGCCAGCCGGTCGATGCGCGCGCCGGCCGGTTCGATCGCGCGCACGGCCCCGATGCCCTGGCCCGCGCCCCAGATGGTGGACCAGGCCTTGGGCTTCGACGATCCGTCGCTGAAGTTCATCGCGCTGGCATCCGCCCCCGCCAGATTGTCCGGGTCCAGCCCCGCTTTGCGGATCGACGGCGCCAGGTAGTTGCCCGAGACGCCCGTGAACAGCGACGAGGTCACGATGTCGGCCGCCGTGCTGTCCACGATCATCTGCTTGTAGTCGGGCTGGGCATTCGCCTCCTCGGTCGCGATGAACGGGCTGCCGATATAGGCCAGATCAGCCCCCATCACCTGCGCCGCCAGCACCGCGCGCCCGGTGGCGATCGAGCCCGACAGCAGCAGCGGCCCGTCGAACCAGTCGCGGATCTCCTGGATCAGCGCGAAGGGCGATTGCGGCCCGGCATGGCCCCCCGCGCCCGCCGCCACCGCGATCAGCCCGTCGGCGCCCTTCTCGATGGCCTTCTTCGCGAACATGTTGTTGATCACGTCATGCAGCGCGATCCCGCCGCAGTCATGGGCGGCCTGGTTCACCTCGACCCGCGCGCCAAGCGAGGTGATCCAGATCGGCACCTTATGACGGTGACAGATCTCGATGTCGCGCTCCAGCCGCGCATTGCTGCGATGCACGATCTGGTTGACCGCGAAGGGGGCGGCGGGGTGGTCGGGGTTCGCCTGGTTGTGACGGTCCAGCTCCTCTTCGATCCGGGTCAGCCAGGCGTCCAGCATGGACGGCTCGCCGTCCTTTTCGCGGGCGTTCAGCGCCGGAAAGCTGCCGACGATGCCCGCCTTGCACTGCGCGATGACCAGATCGGGCCCCGAGACGATGAACATGGGCGAGGCGACGACCGGAATGCGCAGGCCCTGCAGGATCGGTGGCAGCATGGATGATCTCCCTTGGATTTGCGTCACGATGCCCGCGCCTTGGGCAGCGGGCAAGCCGTGACGCGGCGACAGGGCGGCGGCACTGGCCATCGCGGGTGCCGCAGCGTAAGCCGGGGGCGGAATTGCATATCGTGAAAGGCCCGCCCCATGATCCGTCCCGCCCTTGCCCTGATGCTGTCTGCCGCGCCCCTGGCCGCGCATGGCGTCGACGACACGCCCCGCATCGCCGTCATGTCGGCCTTCGAGCCGGAATGGATCAGCCTGCAGGCTGACCTGGAGGGCGCGGAAACCCAGACCATCAACGGCACCGAGTTCATCACCGGCACCCTGTCGGAGCAGGAGGTCGTCCTGTTCCTGTCGGGCGTGTCGATGGTCAACGCGGCCATGACCACCCAGATGGCGCTGGAGCGGTTCGACATCGAGGCGATCGTGTTCTCGGGAATCGCGGGCGGCGTCGATCCGGCGCTGAACATCGGCGACGTGGTCGTGGCGGACCAGTGGGGCCAGTGGCTGGAGACGGTCATGGCGCGCCGGACCGAGGAGGGCTTCGCCCTGCCGGGCTTCCTGGAATCGCCCTTTCCGAACTATGACATGATCTACACGCGCGAGACGACCGTGGCCTCGGACCGGGGCGAGCCCGAGACGCGGTTCTGGTTTCCCGCCGACCCGGCCCTGCTGGAGGTCGCCGCCCGCGTGGCCGAGGCGACCGATCTGGCCGACTGCAATGCCCAGAACGACTGCCTGGCCACCGCGCCGCAGATCCGCGTGGGCGGAAACGGCGTGTCCGGGTCGTCCTTCATGGACAATGCGGGGGTGCGCGACTGGCTGTCCACGACCTTCGAGGCGCAGGTGGTCGACATGGAATCGGCCGCCGTGGCGCAGGTGGCCTGGGCGAACCAGGTGCCGTTCATCGCCTTCCGCTCGCTGTCGGACCTGGCCGGCGGCGGCGAGGGCGAGAACGAGATGGGCGTCTTCATGTCGCTGGCCTCCGACAATTCGGCGGCGCTGGTCAAGGCCTTCCTGGCCGAGATGCCCTGACGGAAACGGCCCCCGGATCGCTCCGGGGGCCGTCTTCCTTAGTGGATCGGCGGGCGCGGGCCTTCGCCGATCGCGCCGAGCCGCGGTCCCGCCTGGCCCACGCGGTTGCCGACCAGCAGGCCGTCCGGCCCGGCGCTGACATGGACGGTCGCCCCGTCCATGACATCTCCGGACAGCAGCAGTTCCGCCAGCGGATCCTGCAGGGCGCGCTGGATCACGCGCTTCAGCGGGCGCGCGCCGAAGACCGGGTCGTAACCCTGATCGGCCAGCCACATCCGCGCCGCGTCGTCCATGTCCAGCGTGATCTTGCGACCCGCCAGGCGCTTTTCCAGCCGCGCCATCTGCACCTTGACGATCCCGTCCATGTTCGTCCGCGAGATCCTGCGGAAGATGATGATCTCGTCCAGGCGGTTCAGGAATTCGGGGCGGAAATGGCCGCGCACCGCCTCCATCACCTGATGGCGGGCGTCCGACGCATCCGCCTCCTCGGGCAGATGCGACAGCGCCTGAGAACCCAGGTTCGAGGTCAGGATGATCAGCGTCTGCTTGAAGTCCACCGTCCGGCCCTGGCCGTCGGTCAGCACCCCGTCATCCAGCACCTGGAGCAGCACGTTGAAGACGTCCGGATGCGCCTTTTCGACCTCGTCGAACAGGATCACCTGATAGGGACGCCGCCGCACGGCCTCGGTCAAGACGCCACCTTCGTCATAGCCGACATAGCCCGGAGGCGCGCCGATCAGCCGGGCCACGGAATGCTTTTCCATGAACTCGGACATGTCGATGCGGACCATCGCGCTGTCATCGTCGAACATGTATTCGGCCAGCGCCTTGGTCAATTCCGTCTTGCCGACACCCGTGGGCCCCAGGAACAGGAAGCTGCCAAGCGGCCGGTTCTCGTCGTTCAGACCCGCGCGGGCGCGGCGGACGGCGTTTGACACTGCGGTGACGGCCTCCTGCTGACCGATCACGCGCTTGCCGATCTGCTCCTCCATCTTCAACAGCTTGTCGCGCTCGCCCTCCAGCATCTTGGCCGTGGGAATGCCGGTCCAGCGTTCCACGACCTCGGCGATCTGTTCGGGGCGGACGGCCTCCTCGACCATCAGACCGTCGCCCTGCTCGGCCTCGGCCAATTGCTTCTCCAGCCCAGGGATGATGCCATAGGACAGCTCTCCGGCGCGGGCCAGGTTCCCCTCGCGCTTGGCCTGATCCAGGTCGGCGCGGGCGCGGTCCAGCTGCTCCTTGAGGTCGCGCGACCCCTGCAGCTTGTCGCGTTCCGCCTGCCAGCGGGCGGTCATCTCGGCGCTGCGCTCCTGCAGGCCGGACAGGTCCTTCTCCAGCCGTTCCAGCCGGTCCTTCGATGCCGCGTCGTCCTCCTTCTTCAGCGCCTCGGCCTCGATCTGCAGCTGCAGGATCTGGCGATCCAGCTGGTCCAGCTCCTCGGGCTTGCTGTCGACCTCCATGCGCAGGCGCGAGGCCGCCTCGTCCATCAGGTCGATGGCCTTGTCGGGCAGGAAACGATCGGTGATGTAGCGATGCGACAGCGTCGCCGCCGCGACCAAAGCCGCGTCGCTGATCCGCACGCCGTGGTGCAGCTCGTACTTCTCCTTGATGCCGCGCAGGATGCTGATCGTGTCCTCGACCGTCGGCTCCTCGACCAGCACGGGCTGGAAGCGCCGGGCCAGGGCCGCGTCCTTCTCGATATACTTACGGTATTCGTCCAGCGTGGTCGCGCCGACGCAATGCAGCTCGCCCCGCGCCAGGGCCGGCTTGATCAGGTTGGCGGCATCCATCGCGCCGTCGCCCTTGCCCGCGCCGACCAGCGTGTGCAGCTCGTCGATGAACAGGATGATCTCGCCTGCGGCGGTCTCGATCTCCTTCAGGATCGACTTCAGTCGCTCCTCGAAATCGCCGCGATATTTTGCGCCCGCAATCAGCGCGCCCATGTCCAGCGCCATCAGTCGCTTGTTGCGCAGCGATTCCGGCACGTCGCCGTCGATGATGCGCAGCGCGAGGCCCTCGGCGATGGCGGTCTTGCCGACGCCGGGTTCGCCGATCAGGACAGGGTTGTTCTTGGTGCGCCGCGACAGGACCTGCATGGCGCGGCGGATCTCCTCGTCACGGCCGATGATCGGGTCGATCTTGCCGTCGCGCGCGGCCGCCGTCAGGTCGCGGGCATATTTCTCCAGCGCCTCATAGCTGTCCTCGGCCGATGCCGTGTCGGCGGTGCGTCCCTTGCGGATGTCGTTGATCGCGGCGTTCAGCGCCTGCGCGTTGACCGAACCCGCGGCCAGCGCATCGCGGGCATTGGTGTTGACCATGGCCAGCGCCATCAGCACCCGTTCGGCGGGCACGAAGCTGTCGCCGGCCTTCTTGGCCACGGATTCCGCCTCGTCCAGCACGCGGACCAGCGTGGGGTCGACATAGACCTGACCGCTGCCCGAGCCGCTGACCTTGGGCTGTTTCGCCACGGCGGCATCCACCGCCTCGCGCACGCGCCTGGCGTCGCCGCCCGCACGGGTGATCAGGTTCGAGGCCAGTCCCTGGTCGTCATCCATCAGCGCCTTCAGCAGATGCTCGGGCATCACGCGCTGCTGGTTCTCGCGGATCGCGATGGTCTGGGCGGATTGCAGGAAGCCGCGCGACCGTTCCGTGAACTTTTCCATGTTCATCGGCAGTACTCCTTTTGCAAAGCCCCCGTGCTGGTGGCGCCCTGTTGCGGCACGCCCCGGTCCGGGTCTGATGGATCAGATTTGGGGGGGTCGCGGGGTGGTTTCAAGCATGTCATAAGGCCCGCGGAACAAAGAAGGGAATGCGTGATGGATGACCGGCTGATCGTGGCGCTGGACGTGCCGAATGCCGTGGCGGGGCTGGACCTGGCGGGACGCCTGGGCGACGCCGTGGGCTTCTACAAGATCGGGCTGGGCATGCTGACCGGCGGCGGCCTGGCCCTGGCCAACGAGCTGAAGCAGGAGCACGGCAAGCGCATCTTCCTGGACATGAAGCTGTTCGACATCGGCGCGACCGTCGAGGCCGCGGTGCGCGGCCTGGCGCAGTTCGATCTGGACTTCCTGACCGTGCATGGCGACCCGCATGTGGTGGCGGCGGCCAAGCAGGGGGCGGCGGGGTCGAACCTGAAGATCCTGGGCGTGACCATCCTGACCTCGCTGGACCGGGCGGACCTGGACGCAGGAATGATGCAGGCGGGCGACCTGCACCAGATCACCGTTGAACGCGCCGCCCGCGCCTTCGAGGCGGGGGCCGACGGCATCATCTGCTCCCCGCGCGAGGCCGCCGACATCCGCGCCCTGCCGGGGTCGCGCCTGATCGTGACGCCGGGCGTGCGCCCCGCGGGCAGCGCCCTGGGCGACCAGAAGCGGGTCGAGACGCCCGCATCGGCCATCGCCGCCGGGGTCGACCACATCGTGGTGGGCCGCCCGGTCTGGCAGGCCGCCGATCCGCGCGCGGCGGCGCAGGCGATCCTGGCCGAACTGGCTTGACGCCCGGCGCCCCCGCGTCCCAGCATGGCGCTAAACGTGGGGGGTGCGATGGACGATGACGGCGGCGTGCAGAAGGTCCGCAACGAGCTGGTCCTGTCCTTCCTGGCGGTGCGCCGCGCCATCGGCGCCTTGGGGTTCTTTCTGCCGCTGGCGCTGCTGGCCTATGCGGTGCTGTGGCCCGAGCCGCTGCGGACCAGCATCTCGGCCTACTATTACTCTCCGATGCGCGAGGTCTTCGTCGGCACGCTGATCGCGCAGGCCGTGTTCCTGTGGAGCTATGAAGGGTTCCGCCCCGATGCGGGCGAATGGATCACCGACAAGGCCATGGCGCGGCTGGCGGCGGTCTCCATCGCGCTGGTGGCCCTGGTGCCCACCGACGGGCCGGACGGGCCCTGCACCGCGCTGGAGTGCATCGCGGGTCCGGGCCTGTCGGCGCTGATCCATGTCGTCGCGGCGGGGCTGTTCTTTGCCGCGCTGGCGGTGTTCTGCCTGGTGCTGTTCGTCAGGGGTACCGTGGACGGCCCGGAAAAGGCCGCGTCGAACCGCATCTATCGCATCTGCGGATGGACGATCATCGTCAGCATCGGCCTGATCGGGCTGCTGTTCGCGACGGGCCTGGACGATACGCTGGCGCGCGTGCGCCCGGTCTTCTGGCTGGAGACGGCGGCCACCTTTGCCTTTGCGACCAGTTGGGCAGTCAAGGGCGACAGCCTGCGCCCGCTGACCCGCGCCGTCATCGCCGCATCGCGGTGATCCAGCGGCAAAAATGCGGGATCGCGCGCGGATGGGTCAGATAGTCGGCCACCGGCATCATGCACCACCCCTGACCTTCGTCCCCGAACCGGATCGCGGCGATCTGGGCCGCGTTGATCTGCCCCGCGAACAGCCAGGACATCAGTCCGGGCGCGGAATGCGACGGAAACGCCCGACCGGTCAGCGCTTGCGGGGACAGGTGCAGCCCGAACTCCTCGTCCAGCTCGCGCAGGGCGCATTGGACGGGCGTCTCTTGTCCTTCGCGGCCGCCGCCGGGCAGGTCCCAATGCGCCGGAAAGGGAATGTCGGGGCGATCGTCGCGCAGGCAGGTCAGCAGCCGGTCGCCATGGGTCAGCAGCAGCTTGGCACCGTTGAAGGCCGCGGCGGTCATTCCGCGGCGACGCGCCCGCCCGACTGATCCTGGCCCAGGCCGGACAGGCGGCCGATCACCCGCGCGATTCGCGCCGCGAAGTCGTCGAAGTCGGGGCGGGGGGTGATCGTCGCCTCGTCCATGTAGAGCGAGCGGTCGATCTCCAGCTGCACGACATGGACGTTCTGGGCGGGGCGGCCATAGGCCGAGCAGATGTAGGCCCCCGAGAAGGGGGCATTGCGGCGCAGGGTCCAGCCCTCGGCCTCGACCGCGGCGCTGACCGCGTCCGAGATGCGCGCCGCCGCCGACAGGCCGTGACGGTTGCCCAGCACCATGTCGGGCCGCGTCCCCTGCAGATGCGACAGCGCATCATGGGGCATGGAGTGCATGTCGATCAGGATCGCCTGCCCGAATCGGGCACGGGCCTGCGCGATCAGCCCGGACAGCGCCGCGTGATAGGGGCGCCAGCAGGCGTCGATCCGGCGGTCGGCCTCGGCCCGGTCGATCTGGCGGTCGTGAATCACCCGACCCTGGCTGACAACGCGGGGAATCACCCCCAGCCCGGCCAGGGTGCGCTGGTTCAGCGGGTGACGCGGCACGCCGCGCACGACCAGGGGGTCGATCTCGTCCGCGCCGCGGTTGAGGTCCACGATGCAGCGCGGGATGCGCGCGGCCAGCGTGACCGCGCCGAAGGCCGTGGCGGGCGCGATCAGCCGATCGATGAAGGCGTCCTCGGACGATCGCAGGGTCTGGATGGGCAGGCGGGTGCCCTGCAGGAACCAGTCGGGATAGTCGTGGCCCGAATGCGGGGATGCGAAGATCACCCCCGAAAGCCAGTGGCGGGGGCGGGTCACGACATAGGGCAGATCAGGCTGGGACAAGGCAGACCTCGGCATCCGGCGCGTCATCGCATATAAACCTGAAAAATTGCCCACCGATAGGCCTTGAATACCCCAGACACCTCGGTTAAAGACCTGCGGACCGAGGGGATTGCATCGGGTTTTCGCAAGGAAACGTGATGGAATCACCAAGGAACGGGCGGTTAGCTCAGCGGTAGAGCACTACGTTGACATCGTAGTGGCCACTGGTTCGATCCCAGTACCGCCCACCATTATTTCGCCGCCCCCGGCCAAAACCGGGGGCATTTCGTTTTCCAATGCGGCTGCGACGCGCCGCGACGATGGAGAAAACCGATGAAGGTTCGCAACTCGCTCCGCTCGCTCAAGAGCCGGCACCGCGACTGCCAGGTCGTGCGCCGCAAGGGCCGCATCTACGTGATCAACAAGACCAACCGCCGCTTCAAGGCCCGCCAGGGCTGATCGGTGGGGTCCTGGCCGGGTCATCCGGCAGGTCACGCGGAAACGACAGAATCACCCGCCCCGCATAGGGCGGGTTTTTTCATGCCGGGCCGCCAACCCGCATTAAGGTTTTATCAACTTTTCCGTACGATGCCGGGCCATGGCGCGTTAGTATCGGGGCATCGGCATGGGGCCGGTCGCGAACGGGGTCTGGGTCGATGATCATTCTGGGCGGGATTCTGGGCGTGCTGATGGCCGGGATGATGGTCGATGTCAGCGCGCTGACCAGTCGGCATGCCGAGGATGACGACGACGACACCCCCGTCCCCGATGAGGAGGAGGGCGAGAGCCTGCCCCCCACCATGCCCGAACCCCAGCCGGAGCCCGAGCCCGAACCGGAGCCCGAAGTGCCGGCCGCGCCGGACGAATCGGTGATCGACGGATCGGACGGGCTGGATTTCCTGATGGGGACGCCCGGCGACGATCTGATTCGCGGGCAGGGCGGCGCGGACGACCTGCGGGGCGGCCTGGGCGCCGACACGATCGAGGCGGGGGCCGGCGATGACTGGGTTCAGGGCGACGCGGTCTATGGGCCTGGCGGCGACGACCTTATCTATGGTGGCGAGGGCGACGACCTGCTGGCCGGTCAGGGCGGCAATGACATGCTGTTCGGAGAGGATGGCGACGACACCCTGATGGGCGGGGAGGGCGATGATTCGCTTTTCGGAGGCGAGGGCGACGACGTCCTGGCCGGGCATGAGGGTAACGACCTGCTGGTCTCGACCGGCGGCACGGATGATCTGGACGGGGGCGCGGGCGACGACGTGCTGATCGGCCATGACGGCCCCGAAACCGTCTGGATGAACGGCGGGGACGGCAACGACACGCTGATGCCCGGCGCGCATGACTTTGCGTCGGGCAACGCGGGCGACGACACCTTCTTGCTGCGCCAGGTCCAGGAGGGCTTTCCGACGCTGGCCGATTTCCACGGCGATCACGACCAGTTGGTCCTGCATCTGGATGCGCAGGTCGCGCGCGACGTGCAGCTGTCGCTGCGCGAGGACGCGGATGGCAGCACGCTGCTGGAGGTGAACGGCCAGGCCGTGGGGCGCCTGCTGAACCCCGAGGCCCTGCGCCTGGGCGACATTCGCATCGTGGCCATCGGCGGCTGAACGGGCTTTCCTTTTCGCCCCTGATGGGCTAGACGCGCGCATCCGCCGGACATCCGGTCCGTGCGGTGTTTCATGGACCTTGCTGGACGACATCCCGGCCTGTGCCCTCACCCTTCATCCGAAAGGAGATCCCGATGTCGATCACCGTCGAAGAAAAAGCCCGCGTCATCGCAGAGTTCGGCACCAAGGAAGGCGACACCGGTTCGCCGGAAGTGCAGATCGCGATCCTGTCCTCGCGCATCGCCACCCTGACCGAGCACTTCAAGTCGCACAAGAAAGACAACCACTCGCGTCGTGGTCTGCTGATGATGGTCGCACAGCGCCGCAAGCTGCTGGACTATCTGAAGAAGAAGGAAGAGGCGCGTTACACCGCCCTGATCGGCAAGCTGGGCCTGCGTCGCTAAGACCGGCACCCGCATTTCCCTGGCGCCCGCGACCCTGTCGCGGGCGTTTTGCATTGCGGGCGGCGGCTGTCCTTAAGGGCAGGTCGCTTGGCAATCCCCGAACGGCCCAGTGGCCCCGCCTGGGCAGTCACGCGGAAAGAATCAAAGTCAAATCAATATGCTGTCGAAAACAGCCTGCATGCCCGGCAATCGCGGGGCCTTGCCGCGTCCGGGCAATCGCTAAAACTTTCAGGACCGTCTTCTGGATCGTGTGGTGACTGAAACGTTAACAGCCCGCCATCATCGTAGGAGAGTTGACATGTTGATCAGTGGCCTGACCAATGGCTGGCGCACGAACACCGCACCGGCACCCAGCAGCCCCCCGCCGCAGCAACCGCAGGAAACCGCCCCGGCGCAGCAGACCCAGCCCGTCCCGGCCGAGGAGCAGGCCGTGGCGGTGCAACCGGAACCGACGCCGGACGCCGAGGCGGGCTATGATCCCGACGCCATGGCCCGGGCCGTCGAAGGCAGCCAGGTGGCCCGGACGGAGCCTGCCCCCGATGCGACGCCCACGGCAGCCCCCGCCGCCCCGCGCCCCGCGCCGCTGGGCGAGGCCGCGCCGGTCGCGGATGCCGTACCCGCTGCCGTCAAATCCGAGGAGCCGCGTCTAGGTGAGGAGGCGCAGGCGCGCAGCTTTGGCGAAAGCCAGCTGCAGCGCGACCGTCTGCTGAACCTTGCCAGGACGGGTTATGCCGAACTGCGCGACCTGTTCCGCGCGCCAGAGGCGGCGGCCCCGGTTTCGGCCGCCGCCGCCCCGGTGGCCGATCGCCGCGCGCCGGTCGCCGCCTGACGCGACCGCCCGGTCGGCGGGCCGGAAACGGGCGGCCGCACCGTGGTACGGCCGCCTTTGGCGCATCCGTCGCCGCCCTTCCCAAATCCGGCGTTTTCCTGTATGGCCCCTGTCATCTGTGACGTGAGGTCCTGCCCCGGGGCACATGCAAAGGATAGGGGCGGCGGCAATGGGGCCGCGATACATGACATGGGTGGCCGGAGGGCCGGAGCACCCTTTGAGGAAATCAGATGTTTGATGAAGTGAAGAAATCGATCCAGTGGGGCCAGGAAACCCTGACGCTGGAAACGGGCAAGGTTGCCCGTCAGGCCGACGGCAGCGTCATCGCCACTTTGGGCGAGACCAGCGTCATGGCCAACGTCACCTTCGCGAAGGCGCCGAAGCCCGGACAGGACTTCTTTCCGCTGACAGTGCATTACCAGGAAAAATACTATGCCGCCGGCAAGGTCCCGGGCGGCTTCTTCAAGCGCGAGGCGCGTCCGTCCGAAAAGGAGACGCTGACCGCGCGCCTGATCGACCGTCCGATCCGCCCGCTGTTCGCCCCCGGCTTCAAGCATGAAGTGCTGGTGATGTGCACCGTGCTGAGCCACGACCTGGTCAACGATCCCGACATCGTCGCGATGATCGCGGCCAGCGCCGCGCTGACCATCTCGGGCGTGCCCTTCATGGGCCCGATCGCAGGCGCCCGCGTCGGCTTCTCGAACGGCGAATACGTGCTGAACCCCGAGGTTCAGGACATGGACGGCCTGCGCAACAACCCCGAACAGCGCTTGGACCTGGTCATCGCCGGCACCGCCGACGCCGTGATGATGGTCGAATCCGAGGCCTATGAGCTGACCGAACAGGAGATGCTGGGCGCGGTCAAGTTCGGCCATGACGCGATCAAGCCGGTGATCGACCTGATCATCGACCTGGCCGAGGATGCCGCCAAGGAGCCGTTCGACTTCCAGTCGCCCGACTACAGCGCGCTCTACAACCGCGTGAAGTCGCTGGGCGAGGCCGACATGCGTGCGGCTTACGCGATCCGCGACAAGTCCGAGCGTCAGGACGCCATCGCCGCCGCCAAGACCAAGGTCAAGGACGCCCTGACCGAGGAAGAGCTGGCCGATGCCAACCTGGGTTCGGCGCTGAAGAAGCTGGAATCGGGCATCCTGCGCGGCGACATCATCAGCGGCGGCGCCCGCATCGACGGCCGCGACACCAAGACCGTCCGTCCGATCGTCAGCCAGGTCGGCATCCTGCCGCGCACCCACGGCTCGTCGCTGTTCACGCGGGGCGAGACGCAGGCGCTGGTCGTGACGACCCTGGGCACCGGCGATGACGAACAGATCATCGACGCGCTGCATGGTAACTCGCGTTCGAACTTCCTGCTGCACTACAACTTCCCGCCGTATTCGGTCGGCGAGGTGGGTCGCGTGGGCAGCCCCGGCCGCCGCGAGATCGGCCACGGCAAGCTGGCATGGCGCGCGCTGCAGGCGGTTCTGCCCGCGGCGACGGACTTCCCCTACACCATCCGCGTCGTGTCCGAGATCACAGAATCGAACGGATCGTCCTCGATGGCGTCGGTCTGCGGCGGTTCGCTGTCGATGATGGATGCGGGCGTGCCGCTCAAGGCGCCGGTCGCCGGCGTGGCGATGGGCCTGATCCTGGAAGAGGACGGCCGCTTTGCCGTGCTGACGGATATCCTGGGTGACGAAGACCACCTGGGCGACATGGACTTCAAGGTGGCGGGGACCGAGAACGGGATCACGTCGCTGCAGATGGACATCAAGGTCGCGGGCATCACGCCCGAGATCATGGAGCAGGCCCTGGCCCAGGCCAAGGACGGTCGTCTGCACATCCTGTCGGAAATGGCCAATGCCCTGACCGCAGGCCGGACCGAGTTCAGCGCCCATGCACCGCGCATCGAGACGATGCAGATCCCGACCGACAAGATCCGCGAAGTGATCGGTTCGGGCGGCAAGGTCATCCGCGAGATCGTCGAGGTTTCGGGTGCCAAGGTCGACATCAACGACGACGGCATCATCAAGATCGCGTCGGCCAACGCCGATTCGATCAAGAAGGCCTATGACATGATCTATTCGATCGTGGCCGAGCCGGAAGAGGGCAAGGTCTATACCGGCAAGGTCGTCAAGCTGGTCGACTTCGGCGCCTTCGTGAACTTCTTCGGCAAGCGCGACGGGCTGGTTCATGTCAGCCAGATCGCGAACCGCCGCCTGGGTCATCCGAACGAGATCCTGAAGGAGGGCCAGGAGGTCAAGGTCAAGCTGCTGGGCTTCGACGATCGCGGCAAGGTTCGTCTGGGCATGAAGATGGTCGACCAGGAAACCGGCGCCGAGATCGAGGAAAAGCAGGACCAGTCGGCCGAAGGCTGATATCCGCACCGAAAGACAGAAGGGGGCAGGGCATCTGCCCCCTTTCGACATTCCGCACGCCGTGGCGTGCACGCTGCACAAGGCCAGTGTCGTGACCGAAAAACCCTTCATGCCGCCCGAGAAGACGCTTTCCGAAAAGCTGGTCCGAGAGACGCGGCGCGTCGGTCGTCAGATCGCGGCCTTGGTGCTGCCGTCCTGGGGCCACGTCGCGCGGGCGGCGCACGATCTGCGGCGCCACAAGACGGTTCACGTGACAGAAGGCGCCCAGCCCCTGATGGACGAGGTCGCGGTCCTTCTGATCTATCAGCCGCGCGGGTTGCTGGATTCGACGCTGTGGCAGCTGCGCTGGATGGCGTCGCAGGGCGTGTCGGTGGTCGTGGTGACCAATGCACCGCTGGCGGCGGATGACCGCGCGCGTCTGGCAGAGCTGTCCCATCTTGTCGTCGAACGACCCAACCTGGGCTATGATTTCGGCGGATACCGCGAGGGCGTGCTGCAGGTTCTTGACCGCGGCATTCGCCCCAAGGCGCTGTACATCATGAACGACAGCATGTGGTTCCCCCTGTCCGAGGATTCCGACGTGCTGAAGCGCAGCCGTGCCGCGCCCGAGGATCTGTGGGGCCTGTTCATCGACCTGGACCAGCAGCATCGAGAGACGGGCGACATGAACGCCCAGCATGTGCAGTCATATTTCTTCCGCTTTTCGGGCCGGATGGTGCGCGACCCGGATTTCGACCGCTATTGGCGCAAGATGTCGTTGGTCAACGAGAAGCGCATCGTGATCCAGCTGCGCGAACTGGGTCTGACCCGCCATTTCCGCAAGCTGGGTTATTCCGTCGGCGGATTGCACAGCTGGCGCGAGGTGGTGCAATTCCTGCTGACGCTGGATGACGAACAGATGATGCGCGACATCCTGCACCACCAGGCGCAGGTGAACCGTAAGGATTCGCGCCTGCTGGATCCGCTGCTGGCGGACCCGGCGCTCAGCGCGCTGCAGATCCGCGACATGCTGCGCGAGCGTATCGACAACACCGAACTGCTGGTCTTTTCGACCGCGCTGCATCCGGCGGTCATGACCTCGCTTGGGTTTCCGTTCCTCAAGAAGCAGCGCGTCGAGATGATGGTCGGCAAGCGTGCCAAGATGATCGAGCTGGGCCTGCACGCCGCCTATCCCGAACCGATCCGGCGCGAAGTCGAAATGTGGGACAAGCGATGACCGAACCCCTGCTGATCCTGACGATGAAATGGGGCACGCTCTACAGCAGTGCCGATGTGAACCGGCTTGCGGCACAGGTCCGGCGGCATCTGGACCGGCCGCACCGGTTCATCTGCTTCACGGACGATGCGGCGGGCCTCGATCCGCAGGTCGAGGCGTTGCCGCTGCCCGAGCTGGGGCTGCCCCAGGGCCATTCGGACACCCGCTGGCGCAAGCTGGCCCTGTTCCGGCGCGACTTGGGCGGCGCCGATGCGGCCCTGTCGGGGACGGCGCTGTTCTTGGACATCGACCTGGTGGTGGTGGATGACCTGGGCCCGTTCTTCGATCTGCCGGGCGACTTCTTCATCATCCGTGACGACGACCTGTTCCGGGCAAAACCCCTGCGCAAGGTGAATCCGGACCGCGACCGGTTCCTGCACAGCGTCGGCAATTCCAGCGTCTTCCGCTATCGGGTGGGCGATCATGGCTATGTGCTGGACGCCTATCTGGCCGATCCGGCGGCGGCCACCCGGGACTATGAGATCAGCCAGCAGTTCCAGTCGGCGCAGCTGGCCGCGCATGGGAACCTGCATTACTGGCCAAAGGGCTGGTGCGTCAGCTTCAAGAACGACTGCGTGCCGCGCAATCTGGCCAGCTATCTGCGCGACCCGTCGCTGCCCCAGGGGGCAAGGATCGTGCTGTTCGCCGGCGCGCCCAAGATGGAGGACGTCTTTGCCGGGCGTGGGCACAAGTGGTATCGCCGCATCGGCGACATCGGCTGGCTGCGCCGCGCGTGGGAAAACCCGTGATCCGCGACGCGTTCCGCCGGTTCAAGCACCGCCGCAGGCTGGCCCGCGCACTGGCGGAAACCGCCAGCCGCCCGGACCGTCCCGGCAGGCCGCACGGCCTGCCTGCGCCGCTGATCGTGTCGCTGACCAGCCACCGCGCGCGGTTCGCGACGCTGGCGCCGACGCTGCGCGCGCTGCTGCGCCAGACGGTGCAGCCCGATCGCGTGATCCTGTGGCTGGACGAGGGCGATCAGCAGCACCTGCCCGCCGAAGTCCGGGCGATGTCGCGGTTGGAGATCCGTGTCTGCCCGCTGTGGCGGTCCTACAAGAAGATCGTGCCGACCCTGCTGGAGCACCCCGACGCCTATGTCGCCACGGCGGATGACGACCTGTACTATCCTGCCGACTGGCTGGAGCGTCTGGTCGAAGCCGCGCATCGGGGCGCGGGTGTCGCCTGCCTGCGAGCACATGGCGTGGTGATGGAAGGCAGCCGTCCCGCCCCTTACGAGGGCTGGGATCACAATCTGCGGACGCCACAGACCGGGCCGCTGGTCTTTCCGACCGGCGTGTCGGGGGTGATCTATGCCCCCGGCGTGTTCCATGCCGACGTCACGCGCGACGATCTGTTCATGCGGCTGGCGCCGGGGGCGGACGACATCTGGCTGTACTGGATGCATCGCATGGCCGGATCTCAGCCCGTCAAGATCGGCGAACGTGCCCGCATCTTTGAATGGGAAGGCAGCCAGGCGGTCAGCCTGCGTTCGGTGAACCGCCCCGCCGCAGGGCAGGGCGGCAATGACCGTGCCATCGCCGCCCTGCTGGATCATTACGGCTGGCCGTGATCAGGCCGGGTCTTTGGCATAGCGCAGATAGGGCAGCTTGATGTCCAGGGGGCCGTATTTCGCCTCGGCCGCGGCATCGTCCAGGGACAGGGCCACGATCACGTCCTGACCGGGCACCCAGTTGGCGGGCGTGGCAATCGGCACGCCGTCAGTCTTCTGCACCGCGTCCAGCGCGCGCAGGATCTCGGCAAAATTGCGGCCCACGGACATGGGATAGGTCATGGTCAGGCGGACCTTCTTGTCCGGCCCGATGATGAAGACGGTGCGCACGGTCGCGGAATGGGCGGGCGTGCGGCCTTCGGTCGGCAGGTAGTATTCGGCCGGCAGCATGTCATAGGCCTTGGCGACCCCCAGGTCGCTGTCGTCGATGATGGCGAAGTTCGCGGGAACGCCCGCGACCTTACCGATATCGGCCTTCCATTTCTGATGGTCGTCCACGCTGTCCACGGACACGCCCAGCACCTTGGTGTTACGCTTTTCGAATTCGGGGGCCAGTTGCGCCACGGCGCCGAATTCTGTGGTGCAGACCGGGGTGAAGTCGCGCGGATGGCTGAAGACGATGGCATAGCTGTCGCCGATCCAGTCGTGGAAGCGGATCTGCCCTTCGGTCGAATTGGCGGTGAAGTCGGGGGCCGTGTCATTGATGCGCAGGGACATGGGCGCTCCTTTTCCGGTTGGTTGCGTCCCCCATAGATAAGCGCCGCGGCGCGGAATGCCAGTGGGGGCGCCATGCGGCCGGGGTTGCGGCGCGGCCTGCGGGGTGACAGGCTTTGCCCGAATGCCAGTCAGGAGGACCAGATGCTGGACCAGCGGAAATTCTATATCGACGGAGCCTGGGTCGACCCCGTGCAGGCACGCGACCTGGAGGTGATCGACCCGTCGACCGAGGATGCGGTCGCGGTTATCTCGATCGGCGATCAGGCGGATACCGATGCCGCGGTGGCCGCGGCCAAGCGTGCCTTTCCGGCCTGGGCCGCGACGCCGCCCGCCGAACGCCTGGCCGTGGTCGAGCGCATCCTGGCGATCTATGAGCGGCGCATGCCCGACATCGCCCGCGCGATCAGCCTGGAGATGGGCGCGCCCGAGGACATGTCGCTGGCCGACCAGGCCGAGGCCGGGGCCTGGCACACGCGCAACTTCATCACCGCCTTCAAGGAGTTCCAGTTCGTGCGGCCCTTGGGGGCGCATGCGCCGACCAGCATGGTCGCGTGGGAGCCGGTGGGCGTGGTGGGCCTGATCACGCCCTGGAACTGGCCGATGAACCAGGTGACGCTGAAGGTGATCCCGGCGCTGCTGGCGGGGGATACCTGCGTGCTCAAGCCCTCCGAGATCGCGCCTTTGTCGTCGATGGTCTTTGCCGAGGTGCTGGACGAGGCGGGCGTGCCCGCGGGCGTCTTCAACCTGGTGAACGGCGACGGGGCGGGGGTCGGCAGCCAGCTGTCGGTGCATCCGGATGTCGAGATGATCAGCTTCACCGGCTCGACCCGCGCAGGCATCGCGATCAGCAGGGCCGCGGCCGACAGCCTGAAGAAGGTCGTGCTGGAGCTGGGTGGCAAGGGCGCCAACATCGTCTTTGCCGATGCCGACGACAAGGCGGTGGTGCGGGGGGCGCGGCACTGCTTCTACAACAGCGGGCAGTCCTGCAACGCGCCGACGCGGATGCTGGTCGAACGCTCGGCCTATGACCGCGCGGTCGAGGTCGCGGCCAAGGTGGCCGAGGAGACCGCCGTGGCGAGCGCCCATCAGCCGGGCAAGCATATCGGCCCAGTGGTCAGCCGCCAGCAATGGGACAAGATCCAGGGCCTGATCCAGGCGGGCATCGACGAGGGTGCGCGCCTGGTCGCGGGCGGGCCGGGCCTGCCCGAGGGGGTGAACCGCGGCTATTTCGTGCGGCCGACGGTCTTTGCGGATGTGTCGAACGACATGACAGTCGCGCAGCAGGAGATCTTTGGCCCGGTTCTGTCAATCATCCCCTTCGACAGCGAGGAGGAGGCCGTGGCCATCGCCAATGACACCCCCTACGGGCTGACGAACTATGTCCAGAGCCAGGACGGCGCGCGCCGTAACCGCGTGGCGCGGCAGCTGCGGGCGGGCATGGTCGAGATGAACGGCGAATCGCGCGGGGCCGGATCGGCCTTTGGCGGGGTCAAGAAATCCGGCCGGGCGCGCGAAGGCGGCGTGATGGGGCTGGAGGAGTTCATGGACAGCAAGGCCATCAGCGGATGGGACCGCGACGCCTGACCGTCGGGCCGTCTGCGTCCCGCGACGTGCCGGGGGGACTTCCCGTCCCCCCGGACCCCCCTGCTGGGATACCCCACAGACCGGGTCAAGATGCGACAGCGGTGCAGGATTGCGACGACGTTGATGGTGTAGGGCCTGCGGGGGCATAGCCCCCGCGCGCAAGCCAGCCCCTCGATGGGGCCGGCTTGCGCCGCTACCGCCCGGCAGGGCAAACCGTGATCCGGTGCGGAACTCAGCCGATCTCGGCCAGAAAGATGTAGCCCGCGCCATAGATCGTCTTGATCAGCCGCGGGTTCTTGGGATCCTCGCCCAGCTTGGTCCGCAGGCGCGAGATGCGGACGTCCATCGCCCGATCAAAGCTGTCGCCGGCCGTGCCGCCCAGGGTTTCCAGCATCTGTGCGCGGGTGATCAGGCGGCGGGGGTTATCAGTGAACAGGCGCAGCACCTCTGCCTCGGCATGGCTCAGCGGTGTCTCGATGCCGTCGGGCGCGGTCAGCAGGTAACGGTCGAAATCCGCCGTCCAGCCAGCAAAGCGCAGCGTCTGGGGGCGTTGGGTCGCGCTCTGGGACGGCCGTCGCAGGCGGGCGCGGATGCGGGCCACGACCTCGGCCGGCTCGAAGGGCTTGGTGATGTAGTCGTCGGCCCCCAGCTCCAATCCCGTCACCCGGTCCTGGACCTGCGCCCGTCCCGACACGATGATGATGACCGCGCCCGAATCGGATGCCAGCCGATGAACCAGCGCCAACCCGTCCCGGTCCGGCAGGCCCAAATCGATCAGGCAGGCATCCGGCGTGATGCGGCGCAGCGCGGCCTCGAACTCGGTCGCGCGACCGAAGCTTTGCGTGCGAAAGCCTGCCTGTTCCAGCGCGGCGGACAGGATGCGGCGGATCTGCGGCTCGTCGTCCAGGATCGCGATCAGGGGGGCGTCGGTCATGGCATCTCCTCTGCGGGGGCTGCCAGTGCGGCGGCCAGGCGCGGGGCCGTTACGGGCTTGGTCAGCACCGGCCCCGGCGCGCGGGCACGCAGCGGATCGCCCGGTGGCAGCGAGGTCATCATCACCAGGGGCACCGTCCCCACCAGATCCAGTCCCAGCCCATCGCCCAGTTGGATGTCCGACAGGATCACCTCCAGCCCCGGCAGGTCGGTCAGGGCGCGGGCCTCCGACAGGGACGCGGCCTCGATCACCGCATGGCCCAGCCCGGTCAGCTGGTCGCGGACCTGGGCGCGGATCTGGTCGTCATCCTCGACCAGCAGCACCATCCGTCGCGCCACGGGCCGCCAGGGCAGGCGCAGCATCACCTGCGCGCCCCGCGGCCCGTTCGACAGGCGCATGGTGCCCCCGACCATCTTGGTCTGGTCATAGACCATCGACAGGCCCAGACCCGATCCCTGGCCCTTCTTGGTGGTGAAGAAGGGTTCCGTCGCGCGGGACAGGGCTTCGGGGGTGAAGCCGGGTCCGGTATCGCCCACCGTCAGTTCCAGCCAGTCGCCGCTGCGCCGCGCCTTCAGCGTGATGACGCCGGGCGGGGTGATCGCGGCATTGGCGTTCAGGATCAGGTTCAGCGCCGAATCCTGCAGCGCGCCGGGGTCCAGCAGCAGTTGTCCGGGCGGCAGGGCCACGGCCAGGTCCAGCCGCGTCCCTTCGGACAACGAAGGGCGGGCCAGCACCGCCAGATCGGACAGCAACGTCGGCAGGTCCGTCGGCTCCAGCGCGGGTTCGCGCGCGCCGGTGATCTGCGCCAGCCGGTCCAGAAGCGAGGCCCCGCGGCGGGCGGCCGCCAGCGTCGCCTGGACATCCTCGGCCGCGTCCGGTGGCAGGTCGCGGGCGGCGAGACGGGCCTGCAGGCCCAGGATGATCGTCAGCAAGTTGCCGAAATCATGCGCCATGCCGCTGGTCAGCTGGGCGGCCAGGTTGCGCCGCGCGGCATGGGCCAGCGCCTCGCGCGACTGGACCTCGGCGCTGACATCGGTGGAGAGGATATAAACCCCCTGACCATCGCGGTCCGGCGTCAGCGCGATGCGGATGCGCCGGCCCGAGGTGGGGTGGGTGATCTCGAACACCTGGGGATCGCCCGCCAGCGCGCGCTCCATGAACGGGTGCAGGGTTCGCGCGGTGGCCGCCCCCAGGGCCTGTTCCAGCGTCAGTCCGACGATGTCGCCCTCGGCCCCCGGAAAGATCACCGGCAGCCGCCGGTTGGAGAAGGTATAGCGGAACTGCGCGTCCATATGCGCGATATGGGCCGGGACCATCTCGGTCACTTGGCGGGTGCGGGCCTCGGTCCGGGTCAGGATGCGCTGCGCTTCGGATAGGGCGGCGTTCGTCGCGGCCAGCTTGCGGTTCGCCGCCGCCAGCCGTTCGGCATTCAGCAGCACCTGTTCGGACAGCGCGTCCGACCGCGCCCGAAGCAGCGCTTCCTGGCGCTTGATGTCGGTGATGTCGGTATAGACGGTGACCCAGCCCCCTTGGGACAGCGGCGCGCCCTCGACCGCGACCCACCGGCCGTCGGCGCGTTCGCGTTCGAAGTAGTGCGGCTGGAACGTGCGGGCCTGGGCCACGCGCAGGGCGACGGCCTGTTCGGGGTCCTCGGTCGGGCCGTATTCGCCGCGCCGGGCCAGAAAGCGGATCGTGTCCTCGAAATGGCTGCCCGGCAGGGTCAGGTCGTCGGGCAGGTCGAACATCGTCTGGTACTGCCGGTTGGCCACCGCCAGGCGCAGGTCCGCGTCGAAGATGGACAGCGCCTGGCCGATCAGGTTCAGCCCCGACCGGGTCAGGTCGGCGCGAATCTCGGCCCGCGTGACGGGGTCGGGGTGGTGCATGGCGGTCTCCTCCGCCCGTTGGCCTAGCACCGGTGTGCAGCGTGCGAAAGCGTCGTAACATTTCGTAGGAATCGCGTAAAACTGGCGCAAGGTTTGGCGCCAATGGTATGTGTGTCGCGGGGCACGGGGAGGTGCCGCGCGACAGGGCGTCCGCGCCTTGAGGGAGGATACATGACCGTTCAGCACACGCCCCCGGGCGATCTGCAATCCGTGCCCGCGCTGCTGGCGCGCAACGTCGCCCGCTTTGGCGACCGCCCCGCCTATCGCGAGAAGGAATACGGGATCTGGCAAAGCTGGACCTGGACCCAGGCCGCGGACGAGATCCGCGCCCTGGCGATGGGGCTGATGGCGCAGGGGCTGGCGCCGGGCGATCACATGGCGATCATCGGGCGCAACCGTCCGGCGCATTACTGGGGCATGATCGCGGCACAGATGTGCGGCGCGATCCCGGTGCCCCTGTACCAGGACGCCGTGGCCGAGGAGATGGCCTATGTCCTGGATCATTGCGGCGCGCGCTTCGTGCTGTGCGGCGATCAGGAGCAGGTCGACAAGGTGCTGGAGGTCGAGCAGACCACCGGCGCGCGGGCCCGCATCATCTATACCGACGGGCGGGGCCTGAGGAAGTACGACCATGCCAACATGGCGTCGCTGGCCGACGTGCAGGCGCAGGGCCGGGCGGGGGCCGCCACCTTGGGGCCGCGGCTGGACGCGATCATCGCCGGGCTGAATTACGACAGCACCTGCGTGATGCTCTACACCAGCGGCACGACGGGCAAGCCCAAGGGCGTGGTCCTGTCCAACCGAAACATCATCGAGACCGCCCGCAACACCGCCGATTTCGACCATCTGACCGAGGTCGAGGAGATCGTGGCCTATCTGCCGATGGCCTGGGTGGGCGACTTCATCTTCTCGATGGGCCAGGCGATGTGGTCGGGCTTCACCGTGAACTGCCCCGAGGGCGCGCACACGATGATGACCGACATGCGCGAGATCGGGCCGACCTATTTCTTCGCGCCGCCCCGCGTCTTCGAGGGTCAGCTGACCTCGGTCATGATCCGCATGGAGGATGCCAGCCGCTTCAAGCGGTGGCTGTTCAAGCGCGGCATGGCGGTCGCGCATCGCGCGGGCCCGGCGCTCCTGGACGGCAAGACGGTCGGCTTGGGCGACAAGCTGGCCTATGCGCTGGGCAAGATCTTCGTCTTCGGCCCGCTGAAGAACACCCTGGGCCTCAGCCGCGTGCGCGTGGGCTACACCGCCGGAGAGGCGATCGGCCCCGAGATCTTCGATTTCTACCGCAGCCTGGGCATCAACCTGAAGCAGCTTTACGGCCAGACCGAGGCCTCGGTCTTCATCACCCAGCAGCCCGACGGGCAGGTGCGCTCGGACACGGTGGGCGTGCCCAGCCCCGGCGTCGAGGTCCGCATCGGCGAGAACGGCGAGGTCTACTACCGCAGCCCCGGCACCTTCGTCGAATATTACAAGAACGCCGACAGCACCGCATCGACCAAGGACCCGGAGGGCTGGGTCGCCACGGGCGACGCGGGCTTCTTCGAGGAGGCGACCGGCCATCTGCGCATCATCGACCGCGCCAAGGACGTGGGCCGCATGGCCAGTGGCGCGATGTTCGCCCCCAAATATGTCGAGAACAAGCTGAAGTTCTATCCCAACATCCTGGAGGCCGTGGTCATCGGCAACGGCCGCGACTTCTGCACCGCGATGATCAACATCGACCTGACCGCGGTGGGCAACTGGGCGGAACGCAACAACATCGCCTATGGCAGCTATCAGGAGCTGGCGGGCCACCCGCAGGTCTATGAGACCATCCGCGGCCATGTCGAGGCGGTGAACGAATCCGTCGCGCAGGACCCGATGCTGTCGGGCTGCCAGGTCCATCGCTTTCTGGTGCTGCACAAGGAGCTGGACCCCGACGACGGAGAGATGACCCGCACCCGCAAGGTCCGCCGCGCCGTCATCACCGAGAAGTTCCACGACCTGGTCACCGCGCTCTATGACGGCTCGTCCAGCGTCCATACCCGGACCGAGGTCACCTACGAGGACGGCCGCAAGGGTGCGATCAGCGCGACCCTGCGCATCGAGGATGCCCGCGTCTTCGGCGACGCGGCCCGTCAGAAGGTAGCAGCCCAATGAACGCGATGACCCAGGACGGCTATGTGACCGCCGACGGCCGTCAGATCGGCCCCGTGGTGATGGAGCTGCGAAACATCACCCTGCGGTTCGGCGGCGTGACAGCCATCAAGGACATCAGCTTCGACATCCGCCAGGGAGAGATCCGCGCGATCATCGGCCCGAACGGCGCGGGCAAGTCGTCGATGCTGAACATCATCTCGGGGTTCTACAACCCGCAGGAGGGGCAGGTCATCTTCAAGGGCCAGCCGCGCCCGGCGATGAAGCCCTATCAGGTCGCGCGCCTAGGCATCGCCCGCACCTTCCAGAACATCGCGCTGTTCGACGGCATGTCGGTTCTGGACAACATCATGACCGGGCGCCTGAATAAGATGAAGGCGGGCTTCCTGTCCCAGGCCCTGTGGTGGGGCGCGGCCGAGCGCGAGGAGAACGAGAACCGCGCCGTGGTCGAACGCATCATCGACTTCCTGGAGATCCAGAACATTCGCAAGACGCCCGTGGGCCGTCTGCCCTACGGCCTGAAGAAGCGGGTCGAACTGGCCCGCGCGCTGGCGGCGGAACCGAACCTGCTGCTCCTGGACGAGCCGATGGCCGGCATGAACGTCGAGGAGAAGGAGGACATGTCCCGCTTCATCCTGTCGGTGAACGACGAGTTCGGCACCACGATCTGCCTGATTGAGCACGACATGGGCGTGGTCATGGACCTCAGCGACCGGGTGGTGGTGATGGATTACGGCAAGAAGATCGGCGACGGCACGCCGGTCGAGGTGCGCAGCAATCAGGCGGTGATCGACGCCTATCTGGGGGTGGCCCATGACTGATCCGATCCGTGCAGAAGTGAAAGGACGCGACCCATGGACCAGCTGATCTTCGCCGCCGAGGTCGTGCTGAACGGCCTGATGACCGGGGTCATGTACGCGCTGGTGGCGCTGGGCTTCGTACTGATCTTCAAGGCGTCGGGCGTCTTCAACTATGCCCAGGGGGTGCTGGCGCTGTTCGCGGCTCTGACGCTGGTGGGCATCCAGAACGGCCAGGTGCCCTTCGCGCATCTGATCAACGCGGCCTTCGGCACCTCGCTGCACCATTTCGGCTGGACGGTGCCCGCGGTTCTGGCCGTGGCCCTGACCGCGCTGGTGATGGTCGGCCTGGCCTTCCTGATCGAGAAGCTGGTCCTGCAGCACCTGGTGGGGCAGGAACCGATCATCCTTTTCATGGCGACCATCGGCCTTGCCTATTTCCTGGAGGGCCTGGGCGACGTGATGTGGGGTGCCGACATAAAGACGCTGGATGTGGGACTGCCGCAGGGCATCTCGGACGGGATCGAGGCCGTCACCGCGCAATGGTTCGGTTACGGCTTCTTCATCGACCGGCTGGACCTGTGGGCCACGCTGATCGCGGCGATCCTGGTGGCCGCACTGGTGGCCTTCGCGCAATACACCAAGCAGGGCCGCGCCATGCGCGCCGTGGCCGACGACCACCAGGCGGCCATGTCGGTGGGCATCTCGCTGCGCTTCATCTGGGTGATGGTCTGGTCGATCGCGGGCTTCGTGGCCCTCGTCGCGGGCATCATGTGGGGCACGAAATCGGGGGTGCAGTTCAGCCTGTCGCTGATCGCGCTCAAGGCGCTGCCGGTGCTGATGCTGGGCGGCTTCACCTCGATCCCGGGGGCCATCGTGGGCGGGCTGATCATCGGCGTGGGCGAGAAGCTATTCGAATTCGCCATCGGCCCGATGGTCGGCGGCGCGACCGAGAACTGGTTCGCCTATGTGCTCGCGCTCCTCTTCCTGGTGTTCCGACCCCAAGGCCTGTTCGGCGAACGCATCATCGAGCGGGTGTGAGCATGCCCCTTCTTCTTCAGAAAAATATCCCGGGGGTGCGGGGGCTGGCCCCCGCCACGACCGCAGCACAGGGAACGACCGCATGATCTATCGCGAGGCAGGCGACTTCAAGACCAGCTACCGGGATGACGGCCAGACCTTCCCGATCCGGCTGGACCGTTGGGGCTACTACGCGATCCTGGCGCTGGCCTTCGGGATCATTCCCTTCGTCATCAACGACTACTGGGCCAATGCGGTGCTGGTGCCGTTCCTGATCTACGCGATCGCGGCCCTGGGGCTGAACATCCTGACCGGCTATGCGGGTCAGGTCAGCCTGGGAACCGGCGGCTTCATGGCCGTGGGGGCCTATGCAGTCTACAAGCTGATGACGGCATTCCCGGATGTCAGCATCGTCATCCACATCCTGCTGGCGGGCGGCATCACCGCCGGGGTGGGCGTCCTGTTCGGCCTGCCCAGCCTGCGGATCAAGGGCTTCTATCTGGCCGTGGCCACGCTGGCCGCGCAGTTCTTCCTGGTCTGGCTGTTCAACAAGGTGCCGTGGTTCTACAACTATTCGGCCTCGGGCCAGATCACCGCGCCGACGCGCACGGTGTTCGACCAGGCAGTGACCGGCCCGGCCGCGACCGCGCCCGCGAAATACCTGATCTGCCTGGTCTTCGCCTTCGTGCTGGCCTGGGTCGCGCGCAACCTGACGCGCGGCAGCCTGGGGCGCAAGTGGATGGCAATCCGCGACATGGACATCGCGGCCGAGATCATCGGCGTGAACCCCCTGCGCGCGAAACTGTCGGCCTTCGCCGTCAGCAGCTTCTTCATCGGCATCGCGGGCGCGCTTCTGTTCGCGGTCTATCTGGGGGCTGCCGAGGTCGGCGAGGCCTTCGGCATCAACAAGAGCTTCCTTGTGCTGTTCATGATCATCATCGGCGGCCTGGGCAGCATCTTCGGCAGCTTCGCCGGCGCGGCCTTCCTGGTGCTGCTGCCGGTGCTGCTCAAGAACTTCCTGGTCGGCAACATGGGCTGGCCCACCGATCTGGCCGCCCATATCGAGCTGATGATCGTGGGCGCGCTGATCGTGACCTTCCTCATCGTCGAGCCGCACGGCCTGGCGCGCCTGTGGCGCTTGGCCAAGGACAAGCTGCGGCTGTGGCCGTTCCCGCATTAACGTCAAGACCGGGCAACCGGCATCGCATCTCTGGGAGGAGACCCGCAATGAAACTGACCCTTGCCGCCCTGGCCACCACGATGATGGCCGCAAGCCCCGCACTGGCGGACCTGATCGTGCCGAACATGTCCTATCGGACCGGCCCCTATGCCGCGAACGGCATCCCCTATGCCGACGGCTTTGCCGACTACTTCACGCTGCTCAACGAACGCGACGGCGGCATCGGCGGCCAGCGCATCCAGGTCCCGGAATGCGAGACCGCCTACAACACCGAGAAGGGGGTCGAGTGCTATGAATCGCTGCGCACCCAGAACCCGCTGGTCCTGAATCCGCTGTCGACCGGCATCACCTATCAGCTGATCCCGCGGATCACCCAGGACGGTATCCCGCTCTATACGCCGGGCTATGGCCGCACCTCGGCCAAGGACGGTTCTGTCTTCGAATGGGTGTTCAACGCGCCGGCGAACTATTGGGACGGCGCCTCGGTCGCGGTCAAGCATATCCTGGACCAGGAGGGGGGCGACCTGTCCGGCAAGAAGATCGCGCTGGTCTATCACAACTCGGCCTATGGCAAGGAGCCGATCCGGACGCTGGAGGAACTGTCCGAAAAGCACGGGTTCGAACTGAGCCTGCTGCCCGTGGACGCACCCGGCCAGGAGCAGAAGTCGCAATGGCTGCAGATCCGCCGCGACCGACCCGATTACGTGATCATGTATGCCTGGGGCGTGATGAACCAGGTCGCCATCCAGGAGGCCGTCAACATCCGCTTTCCGATGGACAAGTTCATCGGCATCTGGTGGTCGGGATCGGAGAACGACGTGCGCGCGGCGGGGGCCGGGGCCGAGGGCTACAAGGCGCTGACCTTCCACGGCGTGGGCCGAGACTATCCGCTGTACGAGGACCTGCAGACGCATGTCTATGACAAGGGTCTGGCGGCCGGTGCAGGCGATCAGGCGGGCAGCGTTCTCTATTCGCGCGGCGCCTATGCGGCGCTGGTGATCGCCGAGGCCATCGCCAAGGCGCAGGAGCTGGCCGGCACCCCCGAGATCACGCCCGCGCAGATGCGCGACGGCTTCGAGGCGCTGGACATCACCGCCGAGCGCATGGCCGAGCTGGGCCTGCCCGATTTCGGCGCGCCCATCGCGCTGTCCTGCGACAACCATGGCGGCGACGGCCTGGCCCGCGTGCAGCAGTGGAATGCCGCCGAGGGCAGCTGGTCGCTGATCACCGACTTCATCGAGCCGGATGCCGAGATCCTGGACCCGCTGATCAAGGAAGACAGCGCCGCCTATGCCGCCGAGGCGGGCCTGACCGCGCGCTGCAACTGATCCACGACCGGCGGCGGTCATTCCGCCGCCGGTTCCGCATCCAAGGGGGCTGCCCATGTTCGATACCCGGACCCAAGAGACGCTGCTGGACGTCAACAACATCGAGGTGATCTACAACCACGTCATCCTGGTCCTGAAGGGTGTCAGCCTGACGGTCCCCAAGGGCGGCATCACTGCGCTGCTGGGGGGCAACGGGGCAGGCAAGACGACGACGCTCAAGGCAATCTCGAACCTGCTGGCCAGTGAACGCGGAGAGGTGACCAAGGGCTCGATCACCTATCAGGGCGACGACATCACCGCGCTGGACCCTGCCGCCCTGGTGCGGCGCGGCGTCATTCAGGTGATGGAGGGCCGCCACTGCTTCGAGCACCTGACGGTCGAGGAGAACCTGCTGACCGGCGCCTATACCCGCCGCGACGGATCGGCCGCCATCAAGCGCGATCTGGAGATGGTCTATGACTATTTCCCGCGCCTGCGCGAGCGGCGGAAGAGCCAGGCGGGATACACCTCGGGCGGCGAACAGCAGATGACCGCGATGGGTCGCGCGCTGATGTCGCGCCCGCAGATGATCCTGCTGGACGAGCCGTCGATGGGCCTGGCCCCGCAACTGGTCGAGCAGATCTTCCAGATCGTTAAGGCCGTGAACGAGGGCGAGGGCGTCACCTTCCTTCTGGCCGAGCAGAACACCAACGTCGCGCTGCGCTATGCCCATCAGGGCTATATCCTGGAGAACGGGCGCGTCGTGATGGAGGGTCCGGCCGCGCAGCTGCGCGAGAACCCGGACGTCAAGGAATTCTACCTGGGCATGTCGGACGAGGGGCGCAAGTCCTTCCGCGAGGTGCGCAGCTATCGCCGGCGCAAGCGCTGGCTGGCCTGAGGGGGTCATCATGGGATATTACGACGATCTGGAAACGCGCGACGAGGGTCAGCGCGCCGAGGCGCTGGCCCAGGCCCTGCCGCTGGCGCTGAGCCGCGCCAAGCTGGCCCCCGCGATGGCGCGCCTTCTGCGCGACGTGGAGCCGGAGGTGGTGACCGACCGCGCCGCGCTGGCCCGCCTGCCGGTGATCCGCAAGGCCGAGCTGTCCGAGGCGCAGCGCAAGCAGCCCCCCTTCGGCGGCTATACCACCCGCCCCGCCGCGCAGTTCGACCACATCTTTCAAAGCCCCGGCCCGATCTATGAACCCGGTCGGCGCGACGGCGACTGGTGGCGGCTTGGCCGCTTCCTGCATGCCGCGGGCGTGGGGCAGGGAGACATCGTCCAGAACTGCTTCGGCTATCACCTGACGCCTGCCGGGATGATGTTCGAATCGGGCGCGCGGGCCGTCGATGCGGCGGTCCTGCCTGCCGGCACCGGGCAGACAGAACTGCAGGTGCGCGCGGCCGTCGACATCGGCACGACCTGCTATGCCGGCACGCCCGATTTCCTCAAGGTGATCCTGGACCGTGCCGACGAGATGGGCGAGGTGCTGTCCTTCACCAAGGCCGTGGTGGGCGGCGGCGCGCTGTTCCCGTCGCTGCGCCAGATGTATGCCGACCGGGGGATCGTCACGCGGCAGTGCTATGCCACCGCCGACCTGGGCAACATCGCCTATGAGAGCGAGGCGATGGAGGGAATGATCGTGGACGAGGGCGTGATCGTCGAGATCGTGCGCCCCGGCACTGGCGATCCGGTTCCCGACGGCGAGGTCGGCGAAGTGTTGGTGACCACGCTGAACCCGGATTATCCGCTGGTTCGTTTCGCGACGGGTGACCTGTCTGCGGTCCTTGTAGGCACCAGCCCTTGTGGTCGTACCAACATGCGCATCAAGGGGTGGATGGGGCGCGCCGATCAGACGACCAAGATCAAGGGCATGTTCGTGCGCCCGGAACAGGTGGCGGCCCTGGTCGCGCGCCACGCGGACGTGTCCCGCGCCCGCGTGATCGCCGATCGTCGCGGAGAGATGGACGTGATGACCGTGCAACTGGAAACTGCGGGTCAGGGGGGCGACTATGCCGCATCGGTCATGGACACGCTGAAGCTGCGCGGCGACATCGAACTGGTGGCACCGGGCAGCCTGCCCAATGATGGCAAGGTCATCGAGGATCGCCGCAGCTATGAATAGGACGCATTTGATCCGTTAACTTGATCGAAACCTTTGCCCCGGCGACAAGGATGCCTGACCGGAACGAAGGATAGACATCATGGCTGCGGGCAAGGGGCTGAACGGGCCGTCCATCATCATCAAGCGCGTCGAGGCGTCGTCCGACGGCGGCCACCACGGTGGCGCGTGGAAGGTCGCCTATGCGGATTTCGTGACCGCGATGATGGCGTTCTTCCTGCTGATGTGGCTGCTGAACGCCACCACCGAGGAGCAGAAGACCGGTCTGGCCGACTACTTCGCACCGACGGTGATCCAGACGCCGAACGCCACCACCAGCGGCGGCGGCGACGGGACCGAGGACGGCGTCCGTCACGCGGTCGAGGCGCCGCTGCCCGACAGCGACAGTGCAGGCGACTTCGAGGAGGTCGCCCGCGCCGTCCAGGACAGCCTGACCGGCACGGGCGCCGAATCATCCCAGCTGACCAACCTGCTGCAGCATGTCGTGACCCGCATGACCGACGAAGGGCTGGTGATCGAGCTGGGCGATCTGACCGACGCCCCCCTGTTCGTCGAGGACACCGCCCAGCCCCAGCCCGCCCTGTCCGAACTGATGGGAATCATCGCGCGGGTCATCCGGCATGTCAGGAACGATGTAGCGATCTCGGGCCATGTGCGCGCCTATCCCGAAACCCTGGTCGCGTCGCCGGTCTGGCCGCTGTCGGATGCCCGGGCACATACGGTGCGCAACCTGCTGGAACAGCAGGGTTTCGACGGCAAGCGCGTACAGCGGGTCAGCGGCTATGCGGACCGCAAGAACCGGCAGGGCAATCCGATGGACCCGCTGAACAACCGGATAGAGCTGATTTTACTCAGGTAGCCGTCGCGGTTAGCCTTATCTTAAGCGTTCACGGGCAGGGTGACGGACAAGACCGAAATCAGAAGGGTGTCTGTCCATGTCCATCTCCTCTGCGATGAATGCCGGCGTGTCCGGCCTTGCCGCGAACTCGTCGCGGCTGGGAACCATCTCGGACAATATCGCGAACGCATCGACCTTCGGGTACAAGCGTGTCGAGACCGACTTCAATGCGCTGGTCGTAGGGCAGGGGGCGGGTCTTTACACCGCAGGCGGCGTTCGCGCGTCGACGACGCGATCGGTGTCGCAGGACGGTGCGATCGTGACCACGTCGAATGCGCTGGATCTTGCGATGACCGGGCGGGGCATGCTGCCCGTGACGACCCTGAACGATGCAACCGGTGGGGGGGCGCCGTCGCTGATGATGACGCGGACCGGTGCGTTCCGTCCCGATGCGGGCGGCTTGCTGCGCACCGAAAGCGGGCTGGTGCTGATGGGCTGGCCCACGGCCGCGGACGGCAGCATGCCGCTTGTCGCGCGCGACACGTCGGCCGCACTGCAGCCGATCCGCATCGAATCGAACCGCCCTGTCGGGGATCCGACGACGCAGGTGTCGCTTGGCGCCAATCTGCCCGCGACAGAGACCCTGCCCACCGGCTCGGGCGACCCGCTGCCGCTGCGTGTCGAATATTTCGGCAACCTGGGAACCTCGGAATCGCTGGACATCACCTTCACGCCCGACACCAGCGATCCAACCGGCATGTCGAACACCTGGACGGTCAGCATTAGCGACAGTGCCAGTGATCCCGCGGCCAACCCGATCTCCACCTTCCAGGTGACGTTCGACGACAGCCAGGGGGCGGGGGGCGCACTGCTGAACGTCGTCGGCGGCGGCTATGATCCGGCAACCGGGGCGATCCCGCTGACCGTCGGGGGCGGCAACATAGAGCTTTCCATCGGCGTGCCGGGCGGAGCCTCGGGCCTAAAGCAGCTGGCGGCCAGCTTCTCTCCGTCGAACGTGGTCAAGAACGGCTCTCCGGTGGGGCAGCTGGTCGCGGTCGAGGTTGACCCGCAGGGCTATGTCAAGGCGACCTACGACACCGGTTTCGTCAAGGCGCTGTACAAGATCCCCGTCATCGACGTCCCGAATCCCAACGGCCTGGTGGCGGTCGAGGGGCAGGCCTTCAAGACATCGCCCGATTCAGGCGGTTTCTTCCTGTGGGATGCGGGTGATGGGCCGACGGGCGCCATCGCCGGCTATGCCCGCGAGGCGTCGACCACCGACATCGCGCAGGAACTGACGCATCTGATCACCACGCAACGCGCCTATTCGTCGAACGCCAAGATCATCCAGACGGTCGATGAGATGCTGCAGGAAACCACGAACATCAAGCGCTGATCCGCCCCGCAGGGGATCGGGTGAAGGAGGCCGGACATGAGCATTGCCAAGGCGATATCGAACGCGATGTCGGGGCTGACCGCCACCGCGCGCGGCACCGAAACGGTGGCGTCGAACATCGCCAACGTCATGACGCCCGGTTATGCCCGGCGCGATATGGTGGTGTCCGCCCAACTGCACGGCGGGGGCGTGCGCATCGACGGCATCACCCGGATCGTCAATTCCAGCCTACTCTCCGAATCGCGCCTGGCGGCCTCGTCCGTCGGTGACGGCACCGCACGGGCGTCGTTTCACCGGTCGATGGAAAAGGTCATCGGCCTTCCCGGAGAGGCGCATTCCCTGTCGGGTGCGCTGACCGATTTCCAGGCCGCGCTCAGCAGTGCGGCGACGCGGCCCGATGACGAGATCCGCCTGTCGCAGGTCGTCAGCACGGCCTCGGCGCTGGCGGACCGGCTGAACGCGGCGTCGACCGCGGTTCAGGGCGCGCGCAGCGCCGCGCAGCAGGGCATCGCGTCCGACGTGGCGACGGTGAATGCCTCGCTGGAGCGGGTGGCCTATCTGAATGCGCGCATCTCCATCCTGGATTCGGACGGCAAGGATGCGACGCCCTTGATGGACGAACGCCAGCAGGTGATCGACCGCATCGCAAGCATCATTCCCATTCAAGAGGTCGCGCGCGACTCGGGCAAGGTCGCCCTGTTCAGCGCCGAGGGGGCGGTGCTGCTGGATGGCAGCGTGCCGGCCCGGCTGGGATTTTCAGGCGCGGATCAGGTGACCGCGGGCCAGGTCGTTGGCGCACCCCTGGAACTGCTGACCCTGAACGGGACGCCGGTCACCGCGGCGCAGATGCGCCTGTTCGGCGGCGGGTCCTTGGCCGCCAACTTCCAGATTCGCGATCAGTTGGCCCCGCAGATGCAGTCGGAACTGGACGACATGGCCTTTGACCTGCACCAGCGTTTGGTCGATCCCGCTGTCGATCCGTCCCTCGGGGCTGCCGATGCCGGGCTGTTCACCGACGGCGGTGCGCGCGCGACCGCAGCGACGGTCGTGGGCCTGTCCGGTCGGATCGCGCTGAATGCGACGGTCGATCCGGGACAGGGGGGCCAGCTGTGGCGCCTGAGGTCGGGCCTGCAGGCTGCGAACGGCGAACCGACGGGCCAATCCGCGATCCTTTCCGCGCTGGTCCAGGCGCTGGACGCCTCGCGCCCGGCGCAGGCGGGCAGCGGCTTCGAGGGGAACGGCACGCTGACCGCCCGGTTCGGGTCGGTCGAGTCGCGGGTGTCGACGCGGCGCGTCGAGGCCGAGGCCGACCTGACCATCCGCAGCAGCCGCCAGTCGACCATCGCCTCCAGCCTGATGGCCGAGGGCGTGGACAGCGACGCCGAGATGCAACGCCTGCTGCAATACGAACAGTCCTATGCCGCCAATGCCCGCGTGCTGGTCGCCGTGGACGAGATGATCAACCAGATCCTGAGGATGTAGCCGTGACCCTGAACAGTATCGGTGACCAAGCCCGCGCCTATGCGCTGCAGGTCGCCTCGAACCGGATCAAGACGACCCTGTCCACCCTGACCCAAGAGGTCGCGTCCGGGCAGGTCGCGGATGTGGGCCAGCGCGTTGGCGGCAACACCCGCGCCCTGAACGAGATCGAAGGCCGCATCCAGTTGGCCGGGCAGTTGCGCCAGAACGGTCAGGATGCGGGCATCCGGCTGCAGGCGGTGCAGGACATGTTCGACGCCGTCCGGCTCAGCACGACGGAGCTGGGCCTGGCCCTGGCCACCGACCCGTTCAACGATCAGGCCCTGCTGGGGACGCGGTCGACAGAAGTGGCCAATGCGTTCGATTCGGTGATCCAGAGGCTGAACGGCACGAACAGCAACCGGTACCTTCTGTCCGGAGAGGCGTCAGACGTGGCCCCCCTGTCGGACGCGACCAGCATCCTGGATAGCCTGCAGGCCATCGTCGCGCCACTGACCACAGCCGCAGACGTCGCGCAGGCGGTGTCCGACTGGTTCGACGCTCCGGCCGGGGGGGGCGGGTTTCTGGACACGGCCTATCACGGGACCCTTGGCCAGCCGCAGCGGATCACCGTCGGAGAAGGCGTTTCGGTCGAGATGCAGACGACCGGTGCGTCCGGCCCGGTGCGCGACCTGCTGAAGGGCTTGGCGACCGCAGCCATCCTGGACCGCGGTATCCTGGCGGGCAACGTGGCCGAGCGGAGGGAGCTGTTGTCCACGGGCGGCACCCTGATGGTCGCCGCGGACAGCGCCGTTCTGGGAGAGATGGGGCGTGTGGGCCTTGCCCAGCAGACCGTCGAGCGCGCGCAGGTCACCGGGACCTCGACCCTTAACACGCTGGAACGGGCCCGCGGCGACATTCGCAGCGCCGACCCGTTCGAGACGGCAGCAGCCCTGACCGAAGTGCAAAGCCAACTGGAATCGCTCTATGCGGTCCAGGCGCGGCTGGCGAACCTCAAACTGGTGGATTTCCTGCGATGAAGACGGTTCTGCAAGCACTGATCCTGTGGATGGCCGTGGCGACCTCGGCCCTGGCTGTACCCGTGCGCATCAAGGATCTGGCAGATTTCGACGGCGTACGGGGCAACGATTTGGTCGGCTATGGGCTTGTCGTCGGCTTGGACGGGTCGGGCGACGGCATGCGCAATGCCCCCTTCACCGAAGAGATGCTGGCCGGCCTGCTGGAACGGCTTGGGGTGAACGTCACCGACGACGCCCTGAGGTCCAAGAACGTGGCGGCGGTGATCGTGACGGCCACCCTGCCGCCCTTTGCGCGGTCGGGCAGCAGGATCGACGTGAGCGTCTCTGCGATCGGCGACGCGAAAAGCCTGCTGGGCGGTACGCTGGTGATGACCCCGCTGAAGGCCGCGGATGGCAACATCTATGCCGTGGCCCAGGGATCGATCATCGCGGGCGGGGTCGCGGCGCAGGGCGACGCGGCCCGCGTGGTCGAGGGCGTGCCCACCACCGGCAGCATCCCGGTCGGCGCCCGGGTCGAGCGCGAGGTAGAGTTCGATTTCGCCGGCATCGACGACATCCGCATCGCGTTGCGCAATGCCGATTTCACCACCGCCACGCGGGTCGAGGACGCGATCAACCGTGATTTCAACCGTCAACTGGCCGTGACGCTGGACAGCGGCACGGTCGTCGTGAACTTCCGCGGCCTGGGCGACGTGAACCCCGCCCGCGTCGTCGGCCGGATCGAGAACCTGCTGATCGAACCCGAAGACCGGGCCAAGGTCGTGATCGACCACAAGTCCGGGACGATCGTGGTGGGCGAACGCGTGCGCATTTCCCGGGTGGCGGTGTCGCAGGGCAACCTGACCCTGCGCGTGGCCGAGGCGCCGCTGGTATCCCAGCCCAACCCGTTTGCCGCTGGAGAGACCGTGACCGTACCACGCACTGCCGTCGACGTGAACCAGGAACCCGGCATTGGCTTTGTCGAAGTGGCCGGAGAGACCAACCTGTCGGATCTGGTCGACGGTCTGAATGCCTTGGGGGTGCGGCCCCGCGACATGATCGACATCCTGAAATCGATCCATTCGGCAGGTGCCCTGCACGCGGACCTGATCGTCGAATAGCGATCAGGCGCGCAGGGCGCCGGTCAGCGCCGACAGCGCAAGGGCCGCCGTCCCGGGCCGCGTCTGCCGATAAAATCCGCCACGCCGCATGGCCATTATGGCCTGCGGCCCGGTGCTGTCCAGCATCCGGCCCAGATGCGCCAGCGTCGCGCGGCTGTCGGACGGAAGATCCAGGGGCAATAGGCTGGCGCGGTTGGCCCGCAGCCAGCCGCCGAACTGCCCGGCCATCAGCTTGCGCAGCCGCGCGGCCAGCGCAGGCAGGGTATCGTTGCGCCCCACCTCGGATCGGGCATGCTGGCGGTACAGCAACCCGGGTTCCGGGTCGTGGATCAGCGTCGCGCCGTGGCCCGCGCTGACCTGATAGGCCCACCAGTCATGAGAGATCACCCCCGCCCGCATCGCATGCGGCGCGCCGTGCTGCAGCAGCGCCACGGCGTGCCGGTTGAACACCGAGGTGTTGCCCGCCATGCAGGCCTGGACCAGCGCGTTGCGAAAGCCCAAGGGACGAAGGAACCGGCGCGATGGTGCCAAGGGGCGCAGGTCCGCATCGGTGATGATGGTCCGGGCGGCGTAATGGGCGGGTCCTGCCAACCCCTGCAAGGCGGACATCGCGCGGGCCAGCTTGTGCGGCAGCCACTGGTCGTCCTGATCGCAGAACGCGGCCGATGCGTCGGGGGGCACGTGATCCAGCAGCGACAGGAAGTTCCGCGTGGCGCCCGCGCGCGGTCCGTCGACCAGCCGCACCTGTCCTGCGGGCCGATCCGCCGCGAACCGTTCGACGATCTGCCGGGTTTCATCGGTCGACCCATCATCGGACACGATCAGCGACCAATCCGCGTGCGTCTGTGCCGCGATGCTGTCCAGCTGCGTGCCCAGGTGCGGCGCGCCCTGCCAGGTCGCCATCAGGATCACCACGTGATGCGCGTGCAACGGCCCCTCCGAAAAAGCAGACACCCGAAGCGGTCGCTCCGGGTGTCTGCGGTTCTGGCCCGAAGGCGCGGCAAGGGCAAGCAGGTCAGCCCGGCTGGCGGGCGATATCCTCGATCAGGACGGCGGTGACGGGGGCATCCGTCGCAGCCTTGGCGGCCTGCAGCAGACCCTCGCGCAGGGTGACAAGGTTGCGATCCGCGGTGAAGTTGCCATCGAAACCGCCGGTATTGGCGTGGATCATCAACTGGCGCAGCAGGGCGTCGCGCAGGATGTGCTCTTTCTTCGACAACGCCTGGAGGTTGGCCCCGTCGGTCTGCAGGGTCACCGTCAGGATCATCACGTCGCGCAGGTCGCCCTGACGCATCAAGGGCACGAAGAACTGGGTCGGGAACTGGAAATAGGCGGCCTCGGTGGGGTCACCCCCGCCACCATGGTCGCCACCGCCGTGGTCTCCGCCCCCGTGATCGTCGCCGCCATGATCCTCGCCACCGCCGTGGCCGTCATCGGCGGGGGCTGCGCCGTGATCGTCCGCGGCTGCGGCCTCGGTTGCGGGATCGGCCGGTGATGCGGGGGCGCGCAGCATGTCGCCGCCGAATGCGCCGCCGACCAGGGCCAGCACGGGCAGGGCGATGGGAATGATTTTCTTGATCACGGGAACACCTTCAATAGGGCAGGACGATGTCGGCGATCTGCTGGCCATAGCGCGGCTGCTGCACATCGGTGATCTGGCCGCGGCCGCCATAGCTGATGCGCGCACCGGCGATGCGGTCATAGGCGATCTCGTTGCTGCGATCGATGTCGGCGGGGCGTACGAAGCCGCTGACGGTCAGCTCGCGCAATTCGAAGTTCACGCGGACCTCTTGCGTGCCCTGGATCTGCAGCGTGCCGTTGGGCAGCGTGTCCACGACCGTCGCCGCCACCCGCAACGTCAGCTGATCGCGTCGCGAGATGTTGCCGTTGCCGCGATAGGAAGACGACGACGACGCGTCGGCCAGGTTGTCGAAGCTGGCCCCTTCGGGCAGCTTCTCGCCAAGGCGCTGCGGGATGCCGACCATCTGCGGGATCGACAGGCTCTCGCTGCTGGAGCGGTTGCGGCCGCTGCTGTTGCTGATCGTCGCCTCGTCGTCGATCTCGATCACGACGGTCAGGATATCGCCGCGGATGGCCGCGCGACGGTCGCTGATCAACGAAGACTGGGTGCCGGCCCACAGTGAGGCCGCGGCCTCGGGGCGGCCCGAATCCAGCGGCAGGTTCAGGGGCGGATTGGTCATCGCCAGGAATTCCTCGGTCTCGCGGGGCGAGGTCAGTTCGGGCGGCTGGCCGATATTGGCGGCGCGCGAACAGCCCGCGGCGGCAAGGGCCAGGCACAGCAGATAGGCGGGTTTCATCGTCGTTCCTCTCAATTGGTGACGGCCAGCGTGCCGTCCGGCATCACCTGGGCGGTGACCGTGCTGCGCGAGCCCATGTTCATGACGCGGATCAGTTCTCCGGCGGCGCCGTCCGACATGGCGCGTCCCTCGGTGTCGATCTGCAGGGCGCCCCGCTGAAAGCGCAGGCGCACGATCTGATTGCGGCCGATCACGCGGGGCGCCTGCAGCATGTTGGCGTGCAGCGGCCGGCCTTCGTAGATGGTGATGCGGGTCTGCATCCCGATCGCAGCGGACGGGTCTGTCAGGCCGGGCCGGTCGCTGTCGATCACCGTCAGGTCGCCCGCCGCGATCACGTGCCCGACCGGCAGGGTGTGCGCCGCGCCCAGGGCGCCTGCGAAGGCCGCCCCCGGCAGCAGCGCCAGTATCACGATCAGCGCCCGCATCACCGCACCTGCGTCGTGGCGCCGAGCATCTGGTCGGCAGCGGTGATGACCTTGGCGTTCAGCTCATAGCCGCGCTGCGCCTTGATCAGGTCGGTGATCTCGCGCACCGCATCGACCGAGCTTTCCTCCAGATAGCCCTGGCGCAGGGTGCCCAGGCCGTCCTGGCCGGGATTCACGACCTGCGGGCCGCCCGAGGCTGCGGTCTCGATGAACAGGTTGGACCCGATCGCCTCGAGGCCCTTCTCGTTTGCGAAACCGGCCAGGGTCAGCTGGCCCAGCAGCTCGGCATCGACCCGGTCGGCGAAGTAGGCATAGACCTCTCCGCCGGCATTGATGGTGATGGCGCGGGCATCCTCGGGGATGGTGATGTCGGGGACGACCGGATAGCCGTCCGAGGTCACGATCTGCCCCTCGGGCGAGCGCTTCAGCCCGCCGTCGCGGGTATACCCCGAGACCCCGGACGGCAGCGTCACCTCAAGATAACCATCGCCCTCGATGGCCAGGTCCAGGTCGCCGCCCGTCTGCGTCAGCGCGCCCTGCTGCAGGTTCACGCTGACCGCTGTCGGGCGCACGCCAAGGCCCAGCTGGACCCCGGCGGGGATCACCGTTCCGTCGGCGGCGGTGACGCTGCCCGGACGGGCGGCCTGCTGGTAGTGCAGGTCCGCGAATTCGGCACGGCGGGCGTTGTAGCCGGTCGTGGACATGTTCGCGAGGTTGTTCGAGATGACCTCGACGCGGGTCTGCTGCGCGCTCATGCCGGAGGCGGCGATCTGCAGGGCTCTCATGGTGGCTCCTTATCGGGTCATGGCGGTGATCGCGCCGCGGATCCGCTGATCCTCGCGATCCAGGAAAGTCTGGCCCAGCTCGTAGGCGCGCTGGACCTCGATCATGCGGGTGATCTCGAAGATCGGGTCGACGTTGCTGTCCTCCAGGAAGCCCTGGCGGATGCGGCCCTCCTCGACCAGCTGCGGCTCGCCCTCGACGGCGAAGCCGGTGCCGCTCTGGCGGGTCAGGTCGGTGCCTTCGGGCGGGGTGAACAGGCCGATGCGGCCAAAGGGCAGGCCGTTCGACGACAGCGTGCCGTCGGCACCGATGGCCACCGCATTGGCGCCGGCCGGCAGGATGATCGGCGCCTGACCCTCGTCCAGCAGACGGTGGCCGTCGGCGGTCATCAGTTCCCCCTCGGCCGAGGGGATGAAGGCGCCCGCGCGGGTCAGGCGCAGCCCGTCGGGCGCCTCGACCAGAAAGAACCCCTCGCCCTCGATGGCCAGGTCCATGCTGTTGTTGGTCTGCGTCAGCCCGCCCTGCTGCAGGTCCAGCAGGCGGCCGCGGGCGTGGGCCATCGACAGCGTGTCGCCCTGCCTGTCCAGCGCGGACAGGTGTTCGGCAAAGATCACCCCCTCGCGCCGGTAACCGGTGGTGTTGGCATTGGCGATGTTGTTGGCCACGACACGCATTTCGGCCATCAGGCCGGATTGCCGCGACAGGCTGGCATAGATTGCGTTGTCCATCTCAGCTGCCCGCGATCATGGGGATGATTTCGCCCAGGTAGAAATCCGCCAGGGCGGTGGTCATGAAGCTCATCGAGACCCAGAAGACGACCAGCATCAGCCCCACCTTGGGCACGAAGGTCAGTGTCATCTCCTGAACCGAGGTCAGCGCCTGGAACAGGCCGATCACCACCCCCGCGATCAGCGCGACCCCCAGAAGCGGGGCCGAGATCCGGACCGAGATCAGCAGCGCCTGGCGCAGCATGTCGAAAAGGACCGTCTCTCCCATCACGACGTTCCTTCCCTACACCGGCATCCGCAGGATTTCCTGGTACGCCTCGACGACCTTGTCGCGGATCGCCACGACGGTGTTCATGGTCAGCTCGGCCTCGGCGATGGTCTGGACCAGCTGCTGGGTGCTGGTCTGGCCGGTCATGGCGCCGGTTGCGACTTGGTCGACCTGAGCCATCTGGGCGGCGAAATCCTCGGCGGCCTGGCCCACGCGGGCCAGGGCCTCCGATCCCTGCTGGGGGGCCACGGCGGTGCGGGCGGCGGAATAGGCGTTGGCGGCGTTCAATCCGGAAATCATGGGTCGGCCTTTCTAGCGGCGAAGAAGGTCAAGAAGCGATCCGTTCATCTGACGGGTCTGTTCGAACATGCGCAGGTTGGCCTCGTAGCTGCGGCCCGCCTCGCGGGCATCGGCCAGCTCGATCACCAGATCGACGTTGGATCCGTCGTAATAGCCGTCCTGGTCGGCCATCGGATGCGCGGGGTCGTGGATGCGCGGCAGCTCCGACTGGTCCAGCTGCATGCGGCCGGCCTGGACCTCGCCCGTCGTGCGGCCGAAACGGACGGCCTCCTCGAAGGCCACCAGCTTGCGGCGATAGCCGGGCGTGTCGGCGTTCGCGATGTTCTCGGACGTGTGGCGCAGGCGTTCGGTCTGCGCACGCATCCCCGACGCTGCCATGCGCAGCGGTGAAATCTGATCGGTCATGGTGGTGGTTCCTTACCTGCGTCCCAGACTGGACCGCAGCAGGTCCAGCCCCGAGCGATAGATGGTCAGCGAGCGGTCATGGCTGCTCTTGACCTCGGCGGCGCGGACCATCTCCTCCTCCAGCGACACGGAGTTGCCGTTCGGAGAGACGGGGCCCGCGACCTCGATCACCCGCGCCCCGCCGGGCGACCATTGCGGCGCATCCAGGTGGCGGGCGTTCGACACGCGCAGCGTGCCGCCCTCCTCGGCCTGCCGATAGGTCTCGGCAAAGGGCTGCAGGTCGTGGGCCCGGAAACCGGGCGTGTCCGCGTGGGCGATGTTGCGCGCCACCTCGATGTGGCGGGCCTGCGTGTGCTGGCCCATCGCGCGGGCCATCCGCAGCATTTCGATCTTCTCAAACATGAGGCTTCTCCTCAATCTCGATAAACCCGGTCTTAACCCCAATTGGTTTAGAAACCGTTTCAGCCGCCGGATTTTCGACACGCGGCGAAAGGAGACCGGATGGACAAGCTTGAATCGATCGCGCGCCGGCTGTCGCAGCTGCGCTTGGCCACGCATTACGGTCGCGTGCAGTCGATCCGCGCGGGCCTGATCGCCGCCGAAGGGCTGAACGGGCGCGCATCGGTCGGCGACCGGGTGCGAATCGCCCTGCAATCGGGCGATCTGGGCGGAGAGATCGTGGGCCTGTCGCCCCGCGCCGCCCAGATCCTGCCCGAAGGCCCGATCGAGGGGCTGTCGGTCGGCGCCCAGGTGCAGCTGGACTTCGCGCCCCGAATCGCGCCCTGCGATGCCTGGATCGGCCGGATCATCGACCCGTTGGGACAGCCCCTAGACGGTCGCCCGCTGACCCAGGGCCTGACGCGCCGCAGTTTTCGGACCGAAGCGCCGCCTGCCGCCACGCGCAAGCGCCTTGGGGCGCGGCTGGCCACCGGAATGGCGGTCTTCGACACGCTGCTGCCCATCGTCGCGGGACAGCGGATCGGCCTGTTCGCGGGGTCGGGGGTGGGAAAATCCACGCTGCTGTCGCAGATGGCACGCGGTGTGCAGGCCGATGTCGTGGTGATCGCCATGATCGGCGAACGCGGTCGCGAGCTGCGCGAATTCGTCGAAAAGACGATGGGTCCGGAGGGCATGGCCCGTGCGGTGATCGTCGCGGCGACCTCGGATCAGTCGCCGCTGATCCGGCGGCGCTGTGCCTGGGCAGCGATGGCCGTGGCCGAGCATTTTCGCGACCAGGGCCGCCACGTCCTGTTCCTGGCCGATTCGATCACCCGCTTTGCCGAGGCGCACCGCGAGATCGCCCTGGCCGCGGGCGAGCCGCCCAGCTATCGCGGCTTTCCTCCGTCGGTGTCGAACCTGATCATGGCGCTGGCGGAACGCGCAGGCCCCGGCCCGGAAGGGTCGGGCGACATCACCGGCATTTTCAGCGTGCTGGTCGCGGGATCGGACATGGAGGAGCCGGTGGCCGACATCCTGCGCGGGACGCTGGACGGCCATGTCGTGCTGGACCGCACCATCGCGGAACGGGGCCGCTTTCCGGCGGTCGACGTGGTGCGGTCGGTGTCACGGTCGCTGCCCGACGCCGCCAGCGCGGTCGAGAACGCCGCCATCGGGCGGGCCCGCGCGGCGCTTGGCGCCTATGCCGAATCGGAACTGATGATCCGCGCGGGCCTCTATGCGCCCGGTTCGGACGCCAAGCTGGACGAGGCGGTGCGATTGTACCCCCAGCTGGACGAATTCGTGACGCGACGCTGCCCCGGCATCGCGGACAGCTTTGCCGCGTTGGAGGCCGCGCTGCGCCTGCCCATGCGCGCGCGCGCGTGAAACCAAGCGGCGCCGCGTTGCGTTGGCTTAATCAATGTTAGAACGCATGGGGGGACCATTGCGTCCAGAATCCCGATTTGCAACTGTCCGGCTGCCTTAGAAGGAGGGGCGGAATGGCGATTACCGAGTATTTTATCCGCTTCCTTCAACGACGTGACAGTTTGCCCGAACGCGATCTGGCCCGTCTTCGCGCCCTGCGCACCCAGCATGTCAGCTTCGCCTCCGGAGAGGTGATCGTCCCCGTCGACCGGGTCGCAAAACGCAGCTGCATGATGCTGCGCGGCATGTCGGCGCGTTCGCACCGCCTGGTCGGCCGACCCGACGAACGGGTGATCACCGCCCTGCACGTGCCGGGCGATTTCGTCGATCTGCACGGATTCGTTCTGGCCGGGCTGGAACATTCCGTCGTCGCTGTCGGTCCCGCCGAGGTCGAGTTCGTCGATCACGACGAACTGGTCGAGATCACCGAGAACTTTCCGCACCTGACGCGCCTCTTGTGGATGGCGACGCTGATCGACGCGGCGGTGCACCGGCAATGGCTGGTCGCGGCGGCCTCGCTGCGCTCGAGCGCGCATCTGGCCCACCTGCTGTGCGAGGTCTATACCCGCCTGAACGCCGTCGGCGCCGCGGCCGACCATCAGTTCTCTCTGCCTTTGCTGCAACGCGAACTGGCGGATATCCTGGGATATTCACCCATTCATGTGAACCGGGCCGTGCGCGATCTGCGTGATCGCGGCCTGCTGCGCTGGTCGGGGGCCGATGTGTCGATCCTGGACTGGAAGGGCCTGGCGATGCTGGCCCGGTTCGACCCGACCTATCTGGACATGGAGCGTCAGAGCCGCTGAGGTATCATTCGCACAGCCGCCAGCCGCCGTTCCGGGCCGCCATGTCCAGATGCAGGTGGTCGTCATGCGCGGCGTTCGATCCCGGTCCCAGAACGGTGGTGAACAGCAGGCATCCGGTTCCCTGCGCTGCCTTCTGAAAGCTTTCGGCGGCATCACCGTCGCCTTGGCGCGGCTGCACCAGCACGGGATCGCCATCGTCGAAGCGAAAGCCCATCACGTCGATCGCATTGCCATAGCCGTGTTCTGATGGTTTCGGGTCGGCCTCTCCGGTCCCCACGCGGTCGCGGCAGGAATAGGCTGGTCCGGTCTCCAGCGCGGTCAGGCGCGGCGTTTCGGGCAGAAGCCCCGCAGCAGGCTGCAGGAAATCCCGCGTCCACAAGGCCAGCGACAGCGCGGCCGCACAGCGCATCACCGGCTCGCCCGACAGGGCGACGTCGGGCAGGATGCGGCTGACCTGCAGCGGACGGGCGATGCCGCAGTCGCGGTTGTCCGGGTCGGTCACGGGGGGCTGGGGGCGGAATTGCGCGCCCATCACCGACAGCGCCAGTCGGCAGGCGTCATATTCCGCGTCCGTCTCGGCCAAGGTGAACCAGACCGGCGGGGGAGGCGGGCCAAAGGGCTGCGCTGCAGGTTCGTCCGGTACCGATTCGCTGATCGCATCAGGGACCGGGTCCGGCGCTGGCGCCGGTTCCGCAGCTTCGGGCTTTTCGGGCGGGCGGTCGGCGGTCTGGGCGGTGTCAGGCTCTGCCTCAGGGGTGCGCTCCTGCGCCAGGGCGGGGACCACCGCCAGCGTCAACGCGATGATCGTCCCCGCGGCGCGGATCATGGCTGCGACTCTTCCAAGGGCGGGACGACGAACCCTTCGGGCAGCGCGCCGCTGAGGGCATCGCTGAGCGGATCAGGGGTCACGGGCGCTGTGGCATCCGGCGCGGCGGGGATGGCCGCCGGATCCGTGGCCGCAGGGGCCATCGGCGTCGGGGCAGTGGGGGTCGGGGCTGCAGCTGCCGGGGTCGTCGGGGCGACGGTGGCAGGCGCCTGAGGATCGGGCAGCGACAGCGGCTGCGCGGGATCTGGCGTCGTGATCTGGTCGGTCGTGCCTTCGGGCAGCGCGATTTCGGCCACGGGCGGGCTGACCGCGGTGCCGCTGCCGGTCACGTCGGCGATGGTGACCCCGGCATCCAGGAACTGGACCTCGGTGCCGCCGATGGTGACCATGCCGGCCAGCTCCTCGGCATCCCAGTTGGTCAGGCGCACGCAGCCCATCGACTGGTTCGCGAACAGCTGCGACGGGGTGGGCGTGCCGTGGATGCCGTAGGTGGGCTTGGTCAGCCCGATCCAGACGGTGCCCACCGGCCCGTTCGGCCCCGGCGGGATGACCAGCGGACTGTCGTTGCCTTCCTGGCGGAAATTGACGTTGGGATTATAGGTATAGTTCGGGTTGATCGCCACGGTCCGCACATTGTGCGCCCCCTGCGGCGAGGGGGTGGCGCTGCTGCCGATGGTTGCCGGGTAATCCACGACCATCTGGCCGCGGGCGTTGTATCCGGCGACGCGGCGGTTGTCCTTGTCGATGATGATCCGCGTGACCTGGCCGCGCAGGCGGGGATTCGGCGCCATCACCTGGATGGTCGCGCCGGGTACCAGGGCCACGCCGGGGTTCAGGAACTCGATGAACTTCTCGTCCATGTGGAACCGCTCGCCCAGGCGTTCGGCGACGCTGGTATGGGCCATGGCGGGCATCAGCGCCTTTTCCGCGTAATCCGTGGGGATCGACGCGGCCAGCCCGGCGGCGTCCTCGGCGGTGACGACATAGGTCTGGGTGACGGGGCGCGTCGCGAAGGACTGCAGCAGGTTCCAGACATGCGGGTCCATCACGCCGTCCTGGGGCAGTCCCGTGCGGCGTTCGAACGCCTTGATCGCGCTCTGGCTCATCCCGCCCTTGAACCCGTCGATGACGCCCGGAGAGGTTCCCGACCGGTCCAGCAGCAGCTGCACCTTGGCGGTCAGGGCCGACCGGCCCCGGGGCAGATCGCTGCCGTCATACTGCGCGGCCTCGATCTCGGCGGCGGTGAAGGGCAGGTCCGGGGTCTGGGCCGCGGCGGACCAGGCCCAGCCCAGGGACAGGCCAAGGGCCAGCAGCAGCGGTCGGACGGGGTGGGGCGTCATGGGAAGCTCCGATGGTGAAGGCGCAACATCCGGCATCAGGCGGAAAACCGCCAGATAGCGCAGTGGTCACAATCAGGTCAATTCAAGGTTGCGTTCCGCAGTGCGGAATGGCAGCCTGCTAAGTGGAACTGGGAGGAGTTTTATCATGACCACACCGTCGTATCGCACGGCGCTGATGGCTGCCGGCCTGACCGCAGCCCTTGCCGCCCCCGCCATGTCGCAGACCACGCTGATCTATGGCGAGCCCGGTCCCAACCGCGGCGCGCGCGCCGAGGCGACGCAGTGGTTCGCCGATCAGGTGGCCGAACAGTCGGGCGGCGACCTGACGCTGGACATCACCTGGGGCGGGGCGCTCTTTTCGGAAAAGGCCGCCGTCCAGTCCCTGCGCGACGGCGTGGCCGACCTGGGCAGCGTCATCGGCGTCTATTTCCCCCAGGACATGGTGGCCTACGGCATCGCCGACCTGCCGCTGGACAATCCCGATCCGTGGGTGGGCATGAAGGCCACCGACGCGCTGATGCGCAACAACGAGCAGATCAAGGCCAACCTGGCCGCGCAGAACCTGGTCTATGTGGGCACCTACACCACCTCTGCGGTGCAGATGGGCTGCAAGGGGCCGGCGGTGACCTCGGTCGACCAGCTGGCGGGCAAGAAGGTCCGCGGCGTCGGCGCCTATGGCCAGACCTTCCGCGACCTGGGCGCGACTTTGGTCGACATGAGCGTATACGAGGCCTATCAGGGTATGGAGAACGGCCTGTTGGACTGCACCCAGACCTATTCCTACCTGGTCGCGGCGCTGAAGTTCGACGAGGTCTTCGACAGCTACACCTTCATCGACTGGGGCCAGGTCGGCGCGCTTGGCATCGTCATGAACAAGTCGATGTTCGATTCGCTGTCCCCAGAGCAGCAGCAGGTCATCATGACCGCGGGCGAGGGGCTGGCCGACGAATTCGGCCGCATCATCGAACAGGCGAACGCCGAATCGATCAAGATCCTGGAGGATGCCGGCAAGGAGATCGTCAGCTTCTCGGACGAGGATCGCGCGCGGCTGACCGAGGCGGGCCAGCCCTACCTGGACGAATGGGTCGCACGGGCGGATGCCGCGGGCCTGGACGGACAGGCGCTGCTGGACGAATACCGCGGGCTGATCGCGCAATACACGCAGGAGCTGGAAACGCAGGGTTATCCCTGGGAGCGCGGCTGATCCCATGCGCGTGATCGAACGGACACTTCTGGACCTGGCCGTCCTGGCGCTGATCGCGCTGGGGCTGGTGATCTTTGCCAACGTCGCGATGCGTGCGTTCTGGGGAACCAGCGTGCCCGATGCGATCATCCTGGTCCGCGAACTGATGGTCGCGGCCATCCTGCTGCCCATGGCGGCGGCGACGGCGGCGCGCAGCCACGTCGCCGTCACCTTCCTGTCGGACCGCATGCCGCCGCGCCTGCGCGCGACCCTGATCGTGCTGGGCCATGTCGTTGGCCTTCTGGCGCTGATGCCGCTGATCTATGCGTCCTGGCGGGTGGCCGGTCAGGCCTTCGCCTCGGGCGAGTTCTACTATGGCGACCTGAACCTGCCGCGCTGGCCGGGCGTGGCGCTGTTCATGGCCGGGCTGCTGCTGATGTGGGTGCGGCTGGCGATGCTGCTGGTGGGTGACCTGCGGCAGCTGCGCCACGGCGACGTGATCCTGGATGCCGACGGAAACGAGGTGAACTGATGGACCCGATGACGATCGGCCTTGTCGCGATGGCGGCGGTTCTGGTGCTGCTGGCGATGCGCGTGCCCATCGCGTTCGCCCTGGCGGGCGTGGCCAGCGTGGGTACGTTCCTGGTCTATGCCACGCGCTCCGGCGCGTGGATGCCGGAACGGGCGCTGAACCCCACCAGCTCGGTGGTCTTCTCGAACTTCTTCGACCTGGTCCACTCCTACGATCTGTCGATGGTGCCGCTGTTCGTGGCCCTGGGCAACATCGCGTTCTATGCCGGCATCACCACGCGCATCTATGACGCGGCGGCGGTCTGGCTGCGGCCGGTGCGGGGCGGCGTGGCCATGGCATCGGTGCTGGGATGCGGCGGGTTCTCGGCCATCTCGGGGTCGTCGATCGCCTGCGCCTCGACAATGGGACGCATCTGCGTCCCCGAGATGCTGCGCATGGGCTATGACCCCAAGCTGGCCACCGCATCGGTGGCGGTGGGCGGCACCCTGGGGTCGCTGATCCCGCCATCCGTGCTGTTCATCCTGTATGGCATCTTCACCGAGACATCGATCGCGCAGCTGTTTCTAGCGGGCATCCTGCCGGGCATCCTTTCGCTGGCCGGCATGCTGCTGGTCATCGCCTGGTGGGTGAACCGCGACCCGGACGCGGCCCCCCGCGGCGAACGCGGCGATGCCAGCCGGACCGATGCGGCCATCGCGGCCTGGCCCGCGCTGCTGCTGTTCGTGGTCATCGTCGGCGGTATCTATGGCGGCATGTTCACCGCGACCGAGGCCGCGGCCGTCAGCGTCGTGCTGACCACGATCATCGGCTTTGCCCAACGCCGCCTGACGATGGGCGTGATGTGGCGCGCGGTCCGCGAAAGCCTGGTGCAGACCGCGGCGATCTTCCTGATCGCGGGCGCCGCCAAGATCTTCGTCAGCTTCGTCGCGCTGACGGGCATGGCGGGGGCGGTTGTGGGCATGGTGTCGGACGCCGAACTGTCGCTGGCCATGCTGATGCTGGTCGTCGTGGTGATCTATCTGGTGCTGGGAATGTTCCTGGACCCGATCGGGATCATGGTCCTGACGCTGCCCTTCATGGTGCCGCTGATCGAGGGCTACGGCCTGAACCTGATCTGGTTCGGCGTCATCGTCGTCAAGCTGCTGGAGATCGGGCTGATCACGCCGCCCGTGGGCCTGAACGTCTTCGTGGTCAGCAACGTCACCAAGTCGGTGGGGATCGACAAGATCTTTGCCGGCGTCACGCGGTTCCTGGCCGTGGACATGCTGGTCCTGCTGCTGCTGATCCTGTTCCCCATCCTGTCGCTGCTGATTCCGGGGTCCATGTGATGACCCCGGCCCCGGACACGCGCCCCGATTATGAGGACGACCGCAACTTTGCCACCGCGCTGGCGCGCGGGCTGTCGGTGCTGCGGGCGTTCCGGACCGATGACGACGGGCTGAGCAACGCGCAGATCGCGGAACGCACCGGCCTGCCGAAATCGACCGTGTCGCGGCTGACCTACACGCTTGGCTGCCTGGGCTACCTGACGCAGCCGCAGCGCAACGACCGCTATCGTCCCGGCCCGACGCTGCTGGCGATGGGGCATGTGGCGGCGGCATCGCTGGCCTTCCTGGATTCGGCGCAGGGCATGATGCAGGCCCTGGCCGACCAGACCGGCACGCTGGTCCTGTTCGCGGTGCGCGACCGCGACAAGGTCGCCCTGATGCGCACCTGGCGGCCGCAGCGCGCGGCGTCGATCTGGCTGGAGGTGGGCCACCGCCTGCCCATCGCCGGATCGTCGTCGGGCCTGGCCCTGCTGGGCGCCACCACGCGCGAGGAATTCGCGGGCCTGCTGGCCGATCATCCCGAACCGCCGCTGGACGGCGGCACGCTGGAGGATCTGCGGCTGGAGGCGCGCGGCCAACTGATCGCCAAGGGCTATACCGTGGTGCGCCTGGGGCTGCGCTATTCGTCCAACATCTCGGCGGTGTCGGTGCCGTTCCGGTCGGCGCGGCTGGCCGGCCCGGTGATGTTCTCCTGCGGGGCGCTGGACGACGTGCTGCCCGACGACCGCATCCATGCCCATGTCGGCCCCGTGCTGCGCGAAACGGTCGCCCGCCTGCAACGGCTGGTCGGTGCCGACGGCGTGCCCGCCTGGCCCGGCAGCCCGAATGACTGAGAGGTTTTCCCAGATGTCCGTATCCTATGCCCGCCAAGGCCGCATCGGCCTGATCACCATCGACAATCCGCCGGTCAACGCCACGGGCCATGCCGTGCGGCAGGGCCTGATGGACGCGGCGCGTGACTTTGCCGCGGACACAGGCGCAGACGCTGCCGTGATCCTGTGCGCCGGCCGCACCTGGGTCGCAGGTGCCGACATCTCGGAATTCGGCAAGCCGTCGCAGGCGCCGATCCTGCCCGACGTGATCGCCGCCATCGAGTCCCTGGACAAGCCCGTCGTTGCGGCGCTGCATGGCACCGCCCTGGGCGGCGGGCTGGAACTGGCCCTTGGGTGCCATGCGCGGATCGCGGCCCCCGGCACCCGCATGGGCCTGCCCGAGGTGACCCTGGGGCTGCTGCCCGGTGCGGGCGGCACGCAACGCCTGCCGCGCCTGATCGGCACCGCCGCCGCCCTGGACATCATTACCAGCGCCCGCCAGGTTCCCGCCGCGCAGGCGCTGGACCTGGGGCTGATCGACGCGCTGTCGCAGGGCGATCTGACCGCGGACGCGATCGCGCTGGCCGATACGCTGGCGGGCCAGCCGCCGCGCCGGACGCGCGATCTGCCCGCACCCGCCCCGGACCCGGATGCCGCGCAGGCGCTGAAGGCTACCCTGGCGCGCAAGCTGCCCGGCCAGATCGCGCAGGCGACGGCGGTGGACGTGGTGACCGACGGCCTGGCACAGCCCTTCAACCAGGGCATGGCGATCGAGCGCGCGGGCTTTATGGCGCTGATGGACAGCCCGCAGCGCGCCGCACTGATCCATGCCTTCTTTTCCGAACGCGCCGTGGCCCATCTGCCGCAGATCAAGGGCGTGACACCGCGCCCCCTGGACCGGATCGGCGTGATCGGCGGCGGCACGATGGGCGCGGGCATCGCGGTGTCCTGCCTGCTGGCCGGGCTGGACGTGACCCTGATCGAACGGGACGACCAAGCGACCGCCCGCGCGCAGGCGACGGTCGGCGACCTGCTGGCGGGGGCCGTCAGCCGCGGCAAGCTGGCCGCCGCGCGCCGGGATGCGATCCTGTCCGGGGCATTCCGCACCGACACGGATTACGCGGCCCTGGGTCAGGCCGACCTGATCGTCGAGGCGGTGTTCGAATCGATGGAGGTCAAGGAACAGGTCTTTGCCGCCATCGACCGCGTGGCAAAGCCCGATGCGGTGCTGGCGACCAACACGTCCTATCTGGACGTGGACCGCATCGCCGACGCGACGCGCCGCCCGCGCGACGTGATCGGCCTGCATTTCTTCTCTCCGGCCCATGTCATGCGCCTGCTGGAGGTCGTGGTCGCGGACCGCACCGCCCCCGAGGTCGTGGCCACGGGCTTTGCCTTGGCCAAGCGCCTTGGCAAGATCGCGGTCCGCGCGGGCGTCTGCGACGGTTTCATCGGCAACCGCATCCTGTCGCATTACCGCGCGGCGGTCGATGCGATGGTGCTGGACGGTGCGTCGCCCCAGCAGGTCGACCGCGCGCTGACCGATTTCGGGTTCGCCATGGGCCCCTATGCGGTCAGCGACCTGGCGGGCCTGGATATCGGCGCGATGACCCGCCAGCGCAAGGCGGTCGACCGCCATCCGCGCGACCGTGTTCCGGTCTTTGCCGACCGCCTGTACGAACAGGGCGATCTGGGCCGCAAGACGGGGCGCGGCTATTACGTCTATGCCGACGACAAGCCGCAGCCGAACCCGGACCTGCCCGCGATCCTGGACGCGGTGCGGTCCGATCTGGGCATCACGCCCCGCGATTTCGACGACGCCGAAATCGTCGCCCGCACCATGGCCGCAATGGTGAACGAGGCTGCCCGCACGGTGGCCGACGGCACCGCGCTGCGACCGCTGGACGTCGATGTGGTGATGCTGAACGGATACGGCTTTCCGCGCTGGCGGGGCGGGCCGATGCACTGGGCCGACGCCCACGGTCTGGACCGCATCCTGTCCGACATCCGCCGCTTTGCCGAAGACGACGACCATTTCTGGCAGCCCGCGCCGCTTCTGGCCGAACTGGTGGCCGACGGCCGCGGCTTTGCCGACCTGAACCAAGGAACATCCGCATGAAACAGCCCGTGATCGTCTCGACCGCCCGCACCGCCATCGGGCGCGCGAAACGCGGCGCCTTCAACCAGACCCACGGGGCCGTGCTGGCCGGCGCCACCGCCCGCGCCGTGGTCGAGCGTGCGGGCATCGACCCCGCGCTGATCGAGGACAGCCTCTGGGGCTGCGGCTATCCCGAGGCCGCGACGGGCGGCAACATTGCCCGCCAGGCGGTGATCCGCGCGGGCCTGCCCGACAGCATCGCGGGCGCCACGGTCAACCGCTTCTGCGCATCGGGCCTGCAGGCGCTAGCGCAGGGCGCGCAGATGGTCGCCCATGAGGGCGCGCGCGCCGTGCTGGTCGGCGGGGTCGAGAGCATCTCGATGGTCCAGCCGCCCGTGCGCCATTCGCGCGAGGCCTGGATCGAGGCGAACCGCCCCGACCTCTACATGACCATGCTCGAGACCGCCGACATCGTGGCAGCCCGCTATGGCGTCAGCCGCGAGGCGCAGGACGCCTATGCCGTCGAATCCCAGGCCCGCACGGCCGCGGCGCAGGCTGCCGGGATCTTCGACGACGAGATCATCCCGATGACGGTCACCATGTCCGTCACCGACAAGGCGACCGGCGAGACCGCCGACCGCGAGGTCACCATCGCCGCCGACGAGGGCAACCGCCCCGGCACCACGCTGGAGGCGCTGGCCAAGCTGGAGCCGGTGCGCGGCGCGGGCCAGTTCATCACGGCGGGCAACGCGTCCCAGCTGTCCGACGGGGCCGCGGCGCTGCTGGTGATGGAGGCCGACCTGGCCGCATCGCTGAACCTGGAACCGCTTGGCGCCTTCCGCGGCTTTGCCGTCGCGGGCTGCGCGCCCGACGAGATGGGCATCGGCCCGGTCTTTGCCGTGCCGCGCCTGCTGGAGCGCCACGGGCTGACGGTCGATGACATCGACCTGTGGGAGCTGAACGAGGCCTTCGCCAGCCAGTGCCTCTATTGCCGCGACACGCTTGGCATCGACCCGGCAAAATACAACGTGAACGGCGGGGCCATTTCCATCGGCCATCCCTTCGGCATGACCGGCGCGCGCACCGCGGGCCATCTGCTGCGCGAAGGCCGCCGCCGGGGCGCCAAATGGGGCGTCGTGACCATGTGCGTGGGCGGTGGCCAGGGCGCCGCCGGACTTCTGGAGATCTTCTGATGGACATGAGCTTTACCCCCGAGGAAACCGCCTTCCGCGACGAGATCCGCGCTTTTCTGAAGGCCGAACTGGACCCCGCGCTGGCCCGCAAGGTGCGGCTCCATCACGACCTGACCAAGGCCGAGATGGAGGGCTGGCACGCCAAGCTGCAATCACGCGGCTGGCTGGCCGGGAACTGGCCCAAGGAGTTCGGCGGCGCGGGCTGGACCGCGATCCAGCGCCACATCTTCGAGGAGGAATCGGCCCGCGCGCACGCGCCGCGCATCGTGCCCTTCGGCATCGCCATGCTGGGGCCGGTCCTGCAGAAGTTTGGGTCCAAGGAACAGCAGGACTATTGGCTGCCCCGCATCCTGAACGGCGACGACTGGTGGTGCCAGGGCTATTCCGAGCCCGGCGCCGGATCGGACCTGGCCAGCCTGCGCTGCGAGGCCGTGCGCGACGGCGACCACTATGTCGTCAACGGGCAGAAGACCTGGACCACGCTTGGCCAGCACGCCAACATGATCTTCTGCCTGGTGCGCACCAATGCCACCGGCAAGAAGCAGGAGGGCATCAGCTTCCTGCTGATCGACATGGAGACGCCCGGCGTCACCGTGCGCCCCATCGTCCTGCTGGACGGCACGGCCGAGGTGAACGAGGTCTGGTTCGACAATGTCCGCGTGCCCGCCGCCAATCTGGTCGGCGAGGAGAACCAGGGCTGGACCTATGCGAAATACCTGCTGACGCATGAGCGCACGAACATCGCGGGCGTGGGCTTTGCCACCGCCGCGCTGGACAACCTGAAACGCGTGGCCAAGGCGCAGCGCCATCGCGGCCAGCCCCTGTCCGACGATCCGCTGTTCGCCGCCGAAATGGCGGGCGTCGAGATCGAGCTGATGGCCATGTCCACCACCAACCTGCGCATGCTGTCGGCGGCGGCCCAGGGCCAGGCACCCGGCATCGAGAGCAGCATGCTCAAGATCAAGGGCACCCAGATCCGCCAGCGGCTGGATGCGCTGACCCGGCGCGCCTATGGCGGGCAGGCGATGGCCCTGACGCTGGAGGGCAACGAAGGCCCCGAGGGCGCCGACGAGGCCCTGGCCGCCAGCGCCACCTGGCTGAACAACCGCAAGCTGTCGATCTATGGCGGCTCGAACGAGGTCCAGCGCAGCATCATCTCCGGCGCGCTGGCGAAAGGATAAGCCCATGGATTTTCAGCTTTCCGACGACCACCGCATGCTGCAGGACAGCCTGCGCGGCATCCTGGCCCGCCATTCCGGCGAGGCGCTGATGCCCGCGCTGCTGGAGGCCGGCGTCCCCCACGCCCTGCTGACCGAAGCCGAGGGCGGCTTCGACGGATCGGGCGCCGCCGTGGCGCTGATCTTCGAGGCCTTGGGCCGGGCGGGCGCGTCCCTGCCGCTGATCGGCACGATGATCGGGGCGGCGGCCCTGGCGCAGGCGGGCCAGCCTGCCGATGACGGGGCCACCATCGCCTTCGCTGATGCCGAACCCGGCACGCGTTACGACCGCGGCGTGGCGATCCGCGCGGAGGGCGACCGCCTGACCGGGCGCAAGACCATGGTGGCGGGGGCCGAAGGGGCGGCGGCAATCATCGTCACCACCGCCGATGCGCTGTGGCGGGTCGCGCCCGACGCGACGGGGCTGACGGTGCGCCCCTATCCGCTGATGGACGATCAGCGCGGCGCGGACCTGATCCTTGACGCCACCCCTGCCACGCGGCTTGGGGCCTTGGCCGATTTCGACGCGGTGCTGGCGCGGGGCGTTCTGGCCCATGCGGCCTATGCCTTGGGCACGCTGAGCGCAGCGGTCGATCTGACGCTGGACTATCTGCGCACCCGCAAGCAGTTCGGCCAGCCGCTGATCGCGTTCCAGGCCTTGGCGCATCGGGCCGCCGACCTGTCGGTCGAGGTCGAACAGGCGCGCTCCGCCGTCACCAATTTCGCGGGCCATCTGGATGCCGAGGCGCCCCTGCGCGACCGGCATCTGCAGGCCTGCAAGGTCACCCTGGGCCGGGTCGCGCGGCTGGTGGCCGAGGAATCGGTGCAGCTGCATGGCGGTATCGGCATGACCGAGGAATACGCGCTTGGCGGCATGATCCGCCGCCTGCTGGCCGCCGACACGGCCATGGGCGACGCGGATTTCCATCTGGAGCGGTTCGCGCGCGGCGAGCCCGCATTCGCATGACCCTGATCCACGGCGAAACCGGCACCCAGTCCCTGATCGGCTATGTCCTGGACGTGGGCTGCCGGGCGGGGGCGGTCTGCTGGCTGGATCTGGACGACCGCCATCTGAACCGTCAGGGCATCCTGCATGGCGGGCTGGCCGCGACGCTTCTGGACAGCGCGATGGGCGCCACGGGCAGCCTGACGGTCGATGCCACGGGCCGCCATCCCTTCACCACCCTGTCGCTGACGGTGAACTATCTGGCGCCGGGCCTGCCGGGACGCGTGACCGCCACCGGTCGCGTCACCGGGGGCGGGCGCGCCACCCTGTTCATCGAGGGCGCCTTGCGGCATGAGGACGGCACGCTGATCGCCACCGCGACCGGCGTCTTCCGCAAGACAAGGGCCGCCCCATGACCGACCTCACCAATCCGCATTGCGAAATCAGCGACCTGGGCGACCGCCTGGTGGTCGAGAACCGCAACGCCGCCCGCCGCAACGCGCTGACGCCCGATTTCTACAAGGGCCTGCACCGCGCGCTGGAGCTGGCCACCGACAACCCCCGCATCGGCGCCGTGCTGATCATGGGCGAGGGCGACTTCTTCTGCGCGGGCGGCGATCTGACCATGCTGATCAAGGCGCAGGAGATGTCCGAGGATCAGCGCCGCGCCCGCATCGACGCGCTGAACGACCTGATGCGCGCGGTCGTGGCCTGCCCCCGCCCGGTCATCGCCGTGGTCGAGGGGGGCGCCGCCGGCGCGGGCCTGTCGCTGGCCCTGGCCTGCGACATGATCGTGTCGGCCCGCGACGCGCGCTATACGGCAGCCTATGTGAATGCCGGGCTTGTGCCCGATGGCGGGCTGACCGCGGCGCTGACCGCCTGCCTGCCGCCGCAGATGGCCGCGTCCATGGCCCTGACCGGCCAGCCCGTGGGCGCCGAACGCCTGCACGCCCTGGGCGTCATCCAGGAACTGACCGAGCCCGGAGAGGCCATCATGGCCGCCATGGCCCTGGCCGATCGCCTGGCCGCAGGGCCCGCAGAGGCCCAGGCCGCGATCAAGCATCTGCTGACCGGCGCCCGCGCCACCCTGCTGGAGGCGCAGCTGACCGCCGAACGCGACGCGATGGCCACGGCCCTTGCCTCGCGCGAGGCGGCCGAGGGCATTACCGCCTTCCTGGCCAAGCGCCCCCCCGATTTCCGCCGCCTTCGCGAGGATTCATGACCCGTATCCACCAGCTGTTCGACGCCGCCCGCGCGGCCCATCCTGACCGCCCGGCCCTGACCGACGGGACAGAACGCACCCTGACCTATGCCGCGCTGGACGATCTGGTCCGGCGGACGCAGGCGGATCTGGCGGCGATGGGCCTGCGCCCTGGCGACCGGCTGCTGGTGGTGGCCGAGAACGCGGCCCCGGTGCCGGTCCTGCTGCTGGCCGCCAGCCGCATGGACGCGGTGCTGGTGCCCGTGAACGCGCGCATGACCGCGCCGGAGCTGGCCAAGATCACGGCCCATACCGAACCGCGCCTGACCCTGTTCCTGTCCGATGTCAGCGAACCCGCGCGTGTCCATGCGGGCGATGCGCGCGCCGTCACGCTGGCCGGGGCGGCACTGCATGTGGCGGGGCCGTTCGACGCCGTGCCGGAGCAGGTCGAGCAGCAGGATGCGATGACGGCGGTGATCCTCTACACCACCGGCACGACGGGCACGCCCAAGGGGGTGATGCTGACCCATGGCAACCTGATCTTTGGCGGCGAAAGCTCGGCCCGGCTGCGGGGGATGCAGGCGGATGACGTCATCTGGGGCGTGCTGCCGCTGACGCATGTCTTCGGGCTGACCTCGATGCTTGCCGCGGGGCTGGCCACGGGCGCGCATATCCGGCTGGAGCCGCGCTTTTCCGCCGCGCAGACGCTGGCCGCGCTGCAATCGGACGTGACCGTCCTGCCCGCCGTTCCGCAGATGCACGCGGCCATCATGGCCGAGGCGCGGGCCCAGGGGCTGGAGCGTCTGGCCCGCCCCCTGCGCTATGTCAGCAGCGGCGCGGCGCCCCTGGACCCCGACTGGAAGCGGCGGGCCGAGGCGTTCTACGGCATCGCGCTGCAGAACGGCTATGGCATGACCGAGACGACGGCAGGCGTCACCGTCACGAACAACGCCATCGGCGACCCGGACCCCTCGGCGGGCCACCCGCTGCCGGGGGTCCAGATCGCGCTGGACGAGACCATCGGCCGCGAACCCGGCACCGGAGAGGTGCTGACGCGGGGTCCGCACATCATGCGCGGATATTTTCGCAATGCGGAGGGTACGGCGCAGGTGCTGCGGGACGGCTGGATGCGCACCGGCGATCTGGGCCGGATCGACGCGCAGGGGCGGCTGCACATCGTGGGCCGTTGCAAGGAGCTGATCATCCGCGGCGGCTTCAACGTCTATCCGCCCGAGGTCGAGGCCGCGCTGAACGATCATCCGGCCGTCCTGCAGACCGCCGTGATCGGCCGCGCGCGCGAGGGCGGGGACGAGGATATCTTGGCCTTCTGTCAGCTGATTTCGCCGGATGCGGTCACGGCCGATGCGCTGGCGGCCCATGCGGCGGCGCGGCTGTCGGCCTACAAGCGGCCCACGCGGATCATCCTGACGGGCGCGCTGCCCGCGGCGGCGACGGGCAAGGTGCTCAAGCACCGCCTTGTCGCGCATTTCGCGGACCTGTTGGGTCTTTAGTCGTCCAGCACCAGGCGGTGCATCGGCGGATAGAACTGGCGGGCAAACGACACAGGCAGCGAATCCAGCGTGTTGACCCGCTCGATCGTCATCACCGGCGTGCCCGGATCGATGGTCAGGTTCACCGCGCAGGATCCGCTGGCCCCTTCGGCCAGGATCGAAAAGCGGCTTTGTGTGACGGGCAGGCTGCGGGCCAGCCATTCCTGCGGCGGCTCATGCGCGAACAGGTGGAAATCGGGCAGGGCCAGCGCGTGGGGGTTCAGCCAGATCGCCTCGCAGCAATGCGGGCGGTCGTCGGCCAGATAGCGCGACTTGACCAGCAGCATCATGTCGTCGGCATCGACCTGCAGCGCCTGCATGGCGGCGGGGCTGGGGTTGCAGGGCAGGCATTCGGTCATCTGATAGGCATAGCGTGCGCCAAGCGATTCGATTTCGTCGCGCAGGACCGGCAGCGACAGGGTCGTGCGGCGGGACGTGGTGGCGGTCACGCGGGTGCCCACCTTGCGGCGGCGCTGAATGATGCCGCTGTCGGCCAGCTCACGCAGCGCACGGTTCACCGTGGCGCGCGCGCAGCCCATCTCGATCGAGAGCATCTGTTCGGTGGGGATCAGGCTGCCCGGCGGCCATTCGCCTGATCTGATCCGGCCCAGCACATCCGCGCGGATCGCCTGCCATGTGTTGAGTCGCCGCCGTTCGGCGTCGACGCCGGAAGAGCGGATCGTAACGGACGAACCTTGGGACAACTTGGCCATTTTGAAGAACTCGTGACATATACCTGTCCCGATTTGATAAATGATACGCACAAGAATGGAAGCTGTCCAATTCGCCATGCGACATCCCGGCTGGCCGCGGGCCGGGGAAAAACCCCGGGCGGACGGGCGCGCGACGCTTTCCTTTCGCAGGATGTCTGATAAATGCAGATCGTGCAAGCATGATGGCGGATTTTCGATGCGCTCGACCACCCATCCCTCGGTGACACCCGGACCCGCGACGCTGACATCCTGGGGCGTGCTGATGGCGATCAGCCTGTGCCATATGATCAACGACGTGATGCAGTCGATGCTGGCGGCCATCTATCCGCTGCTGCAGGTCGAATTCGACCTGTCCTATGCCCAGATCGGCGTGATGACGCTGGCCTTCCAGGTCACCGCGTCGCTGCTGCAGCCGCTGATCGGGATGGCCACCGACCGCCACCCGCAGCCGCGGTCGCTGCCCTTCGGCATGGCCTCGACGCTGTGCGGCGTGCTGATGCTGGGCATGGCCGAGGGCTATGCCTGGCTTTTGTCGGGGGCGATGCTGATCGGCATCGGATCGGCCGTGTTCCATCCCGAAAGCTCGCGCGTAGCGCGGATCGCGTCGGGGGGGCGGTTCGGCACCGCGCAGTCGCTGTTCCAGCTGGGCGGCAATGGCGGGCAGGCGCTGGGGCCGCTGCTGGCCGCGTTCATCGTGGTGCCGTTGGGCCGTCCGGCCGTGGCCTGGTTCGCGGTCGCCGCCGCCCTGGGCGCCGCGATCCTGTGGCAGGTCGGCAGCTGGGCCGAGGATCGGCGCCGCGCCAGCACCGCCACCCCCGACCGCACCCTGCGCCTGCCGCGCGCGACGGTGATCCGTGCCATCGCGGTGCTGGCGGTGCTGGTCTTCACCAAGAACATCTACAGCGCCTCGATGAGCAGCTATTTCACCTTCTTCACGATCGACAAGTTCGGCCTGTCGACCCAGGGCGCGCAGATCATGCTGTTCCTGTTCCTGGCGGGCATGGCGGCGGGCGTCATGCTGGGCGGGATCATCGGCGACAGGGTCGGGCCGCTGACGGTCATCTGGGTGTCGATCCTGGGCGCGCTGCCGCTGACGCTGGCGCTGCCGCATGTGGGGCTGGTGCCGACGGGCGTGCTGGCCGTGCTGATCGGGCTGGTGCTGGCATCGGCCTTTCCGGCCATCGTGGTCTTCGCGCAAGAGCTGGTGCCGGGCCGCACCGGCATGATCGCGGGGCTGTTCTTCGGCTTCTCGTTCGGCATGGGCGGGATCTCGGCCGCGGCTCTGGGCGTGCTGGCGGATGCGCAGGGGATCCGGTCGGTTTTCCTGCTGTGCTCGGTCCTGCCGGTGCTGGGGCTTCTGACGATCCTGCTGCCGCGCCGCAGCCTGGGCTGAGATGGGCCACCCGGTCGTCATCCATGTCGGCCCCGACGGCCCCATCGATGCGGCGCTGGCGCGGATGTTTCAGGCCAACGGCCATCGCGCGGTCTGCCATGACGGCGGGCGCCTGGCTGCGGACATCGTCTATGCGATGGGGCAGGGGACGCAGCCCCTGCGCGGCTGGCCCAACGCGCGGTTGATCACGGGGCTGTACCGCGACCGGCCCCATTGGCGCCCGACATTGCAGGCCTGGCGCTGCGTCGCCTTTCTGCGCGACCGTCTGCCCGACGCGCTGTTCCTGCTGACCATCCCGCCCCGCCATCGCTGGCCCGAAGGGATGCAGGTGCATCTGGACGCGACGCGCGCCCTGTTCGCGGACGACACGCGGCTGATCCTGCTGGACCTGACCGACAGCACCCCCGCGGACCTGGCCGCACGGTTGCGGCCGTTGCTGGCGCTGGACCGGGGGCTGCCCGACCACTGGCCCGACCGCTGGCCCGTCCCGGACCCCGTCGTGGACTTGCCGCCGACGCCAAAGGCACCGCCGGGCTGGGCGCAGGATGTCGCGCGCTTCTGTCTTGCGGGCCTGAACCCCGATGGGGCAGGCGGCGCGCAGGGGCTGTCGGGATTTGCCTGCCGATGGGACGGCACCCTGTCGGGCAGCGGCGCGGTGACCGACGCGGCGGGTGCGCCGCGGCAGTTCACCCTTCTGACGCTCCCCGGCCACCGCCCCCTGGCCCTGGCGCGCGAGGGGCGTCCCTTCAAGCTGATCCGGGCCGAGGGGGTGATCAACGACATCCTGGCGCTGGACCGCCGCGATCCGGTTTGGATCGACATGGAGGACAGTCGCTGGTTCGGCAGCTCCCAGGGCGCGCCCCTGGATCGTCCGGTCCTGTGCCACAACCGCCGGGCGGGGGCGGTGAACGCGGTCCTGTGGCCCCTGCCGGACCAGCACGCGATCGGCCTGCCGGGGTTCGATCCCGCCGCGCCCGACGACGACATCCCCTGGGACGACAAGCAGGACCGGCTGGTGTGGCGCGGCATGATCTCGGGGTCGGAAATGCGCGATGGGGTGAAGCCCGGTCCCGCCAGCCATGTCTGGCTGCAGCGGTTGGACCAAGCCGCCACCCCCGCGGATCGCGAGGCCGCATGGCAGGGCCTGTGCCGCACGAACCGAATGGCCTTTGTCCGCCGGTTCCACGATCATCCCGATTTCGATGTGGGAATCGTCATGGCGCACAGTTTCCGCCAGCACGCCGACGATCCGCTGATCGCGCCCTATTGCCGCCCGCGCATGGGGCCGCGCGACTTTCGTGCCTATCGCTATCAGCTGTGCCTGTCGGGGTATGACCACGGGTCGAACTTCATCTCGGGGCTGGATCAGAAGGGCGTGCTGCTGGCCGAGGATGACGGCTGGCAGGTGTTCTATTCGGGGCGCTTCCGGCCTTGGGAGCATTTCATCCCCGTCGCGCGCCACCTGACCGATCTGGAGGACAAGCTGGCCTGGGCCCGCGCCCATCCCGACGCCTGTCGCGCCATGTCGCGTGCCGCGCGCGCCGAGGCCGCGCATCTGCGCGACCCCGCCGCACGGGCGGACCTGATGCGTCTGATCCTCGACGGGCTGGCTGCGGCGCGCTAGAACACCGCCATGAGCACGATCCGCATCGAACCCCTGACCGCCGCCGCCTTCGCCCCCTTCGGCGAGGTGCTGACCCCGCGCGCAATGCCCGACCGCATGATCAATGCGGGCCGCTGCGAACGCCACCATGCCCTGGCCACCGTCGAACGCGGCGGCGGAGAGGCGATCATTTCCCTTTTTCGCAGCCAGGCCGTCAGCCTGCCCTATGACTGCACGCTGCTGGAACGGCACCCGCTTGGGTCGCAGGCGTTCATGCCGCTTGGCGACCAGCCCTGGCTGTCGGTGGTCGCGCCCGATGACGACGGCCGACCCGGCGCCCTGCGGGCGTTTCTGGTCCCGGCGCATACCGGCGTGAACCTGCATGCGGGAACCTGGCACGGCGTGCTGACGCCCTTGGACCAGCCGGCCGATTTCCTTGTCGTGGACCGCGAGGGGCCTGGCACGAACCTTGAGGAAGTGACCATCCCCGCGGTGCGGATCACCGCATGACCCCCGATTACAGCGTCGAGACCCTGGCCATGGCCGGGGGCGCGCGTCGCGTGGCGGGCGTGGACGAGGCCGGGCGTGGGCCGCTGGCCGGCCCCGTCACCGCGGCGGCTGTGGTGCTGGACCCGCAGAACATCCCTGACGGCCTGAACGACAGCAAGAAGCTGACCGCCGCGCAGCGCGACGCGCTGGCCGCTTGGATCATGGCGCATTGCGACTGGTCCGTGGCCCATGTCGATCCGGTCGAGATCGACGCCCTGAACATCCTGCGCGCCAGCCATGTCGCGATGTGCCGCGCCCTGGCCGGGCTGCGCCAGCCGCCCTGCCACGTTCTGATCGATGGCAACATGCTGCCCCGCGATCTGACCCTGCCTGCGCAGGCGGTGGTCAAGGGCGATGCGCGCTGCCTGTCGATCGCCGCGGCCTCGATCGTGGCCAAGGTGTTGCGCGACCGCATCATGGTGGATTTGGCGCAACAGCACCCCGGATATGGCTGGGACGTGAATGCCGGATACCCCACGCCGGGCCACAAACGCGCCCTGCTAGATCTGGGGATAACCCCACATCATAGGCGGTCGTTCAGGCCGGTCCACAACATCTTGTGTAAAGCCCCTTTGGTAAGTGACTGATTCGAAAAAGAAATTGACGGCGATTCGCATCTGAATCATCTTTGGGGACATACCAGACCGGCAAAAGTCGGCATTTCCCGAAGGCAGAGCATGACGAAAACCAAGGACCAGCGCGCGGATTCCGCGCGGCCATTACCGCTGAACCAGATTCTGGGCGGGGATTGCATCGAGATCATGAACAGCCTGCCCGCGGGCAGCGTGGACCTGATCTTTGCCGATCCGCCCTATAACTTGCAGTTGAAGGGCGACCTGCATCGCCCCGACAACAGCCTGGTCGATGCGGTGGACGATCACTGGGACCAGTTTTCCAGCTTTGCCGCCTATGACGCCTTCACCCGCGACTGGCTGGCCGCCGCCCGCCGCCTGCTGAAGCCGAACGGCGCGATCTGGGTGATCGGCAGCTATCACAACATCTTCCGCGTCGGCGCCGAACTGCAGAACCAGCAGTTCTGGATCATGAACGACGTGATCTGGCGCAAGTCGAACCCGATGCCGAACTTTCGCGGCAAGCGCCTGACCAACGCGCATGAGACGCTGATCTGGGCGGCAAAGTCGGAAAGCTCGAAATACACGTTCAACTACGAGGCGCTGAAGTCGCTGAACGAGGGCGTCCAGATGCGCAGCGATTGGGTGCTGCCGATCTGCAACGGCGGCGAGCGGCTGAAGGACGCGGCCGGCGACAAGGCCCATCCGACGCAAAAGCCGGAATCGCTGCTTCACCGGGTGATCCTGGGCACGACCAACCCCGGCGACGTGGTGCTGGACCCGTTCTTCGGCACCGGCACCACCGGTGCGGTCGCCAAGATGCTGGGCCGCGACTATATCGGGATCGAGCGCGAGGAGGCCTATCGCGAGGTCGCGGGCCGCCGCCTGTCGCGCGTCCGCCGGCTGGACGCCGACGCCATCGCCACCACCCGCGCCAAGCGCGCCGAGGTGCGTATCCCCTTCGGGCAGGTCATCGAACGCGGCATGCTGCGCCCCGGAGAGGAGTTGTTCTCGATCGGCAACCGCCACAAGGCCAAGGTCCGTGCCGATGGGTCACTGATCGGGAACGACGTCAAGGGATCGATCCACCAGGTCGGCGCCGCGCTGGAAGGCGCGCCCAGCTGCAACGGCTGGACCTATTGGCATTTCCGGCGCGAGGGCAAGATGATCCCGCTGGACATCCTGCGCCAGCAGATACGTGCCGAGATGGAGGGCGACGCCCCCCGGCCCAACTGAGCTTCACCCTTCGCCCGTTCCCCCCGCGCCATGCGCGCGGCCGGAACCACCTTGCCCCGCCATGTTCGCATGGCGGGGAATTTTCATCCGTCAGCCGTTCATCGATCGCATGAAGGCCGCGATGCTTTCGGCGTCGTCCTGGTCGGACCCGGCACGGTCGCGCCGTTCGGCCAGCCATTCCAGCAGCGATGCGGCCTCGCGGTCGGAAAATCGCATCTCCCAATCGCTGAACAGGCGCTGTTGCAGCGGGCCCTGGTCCAGCACCGTGAAGTTCAGGTGGCGGTCATCCTCGCGCAGCACGTCGATCAGCCGGAACAGGCGAAAGCGCGGCCCCTCGACCCATTGGAAGAACAGACCGTCCTCGTGGTGCAGGCATCCGGTCAGCCCCGCCGCCCGGTTGCGGTCGCGCGCATGATGCAGGATGCGTTCCAGGTCGTCGCGTTGCATGCCGGGACGGGCCACGCTGCGGTACAGAAGATAGCCCAGACTGTCGCCCGCGGCGAAGTGATAGGGCTGCGCATCGCTGTGCATCAGCATCGAATCGTCGTTCATTCCGGTCGGTCCCTGTTACGCCTTGGGACATTTTTCCATTTTGTGCACACAATGCAAGGTTGCGCCCGGAACAAGCTGCGCAGCCTTTTAGCGATATTTGCCGACCCCTGCGGCAGGCGCGCTACAGCGCGTTGCGGGGCAGGGGCAGGGTGCCGCGGTTATAGTCGGTCCAGTCGGTGATCTCTGGATAGAACTGGCGCCGCCAGGCGCGCACGCGGGGGTTCATGCGCCGCCGCCACAGCGGCGGGACCATCGCCAGCAGCGTCATCGCCGGATAGCCCATCGGCAGCTGCGGCGCCTCGTCCGCGCCATAGGTCTGCAGCAGCGGAAAGCGGCGGTCGGGCTTTGTGTGATGGTCGGAGTGGCGCTGCAGGTTGATCAGCAGCCAGTTGGTCGCGGTGTGGCTGGCGTTCCAGCTGTGGCGCGGGCGGACGGGTTCATAGCGGCCGTCCCCCAGATGCTTGCGCGACAGCCCGTAATGTTCGACGTAATTCGTCAGCTCCAGCTGCCAGACGGCGATCAGCGCCTGGAACAGGAACAGCCCCAGCCCGGTCCAGCCGCCCACGGCCATGGCCAGCCCCAGCATCGCCCCCTGCAGCACGCCGTAACGCCAGAAGGGGTTGCGGCGGTCCCAAGGGCTGCGGCCCGCGCGGGCCAGGAACCGCGTCTCGGCCCGCCACGCGCTGCGGGGGCCGTCGATCAGGACGCGGGCGAAGAAGCGGTGAAAGCCTTCGTTGTAGCGGGCCGAGACGGCGTCGCGCGGGGTCGACACCCAGCTGTGATGCACCAGCAGGTGTTCGGTGCGGAAATGCGAATAAAGGACCGACGCCAGCAGCAGGTCCCCCAGCCAGCGTTCGGCCGGCGTCTTCTGGTGCAGCAGTTCATGGGCATAGACGATGCCGACGCTGCCCGACATGACGCCGATGGCAAAGAACAGCCCAAGCGATTCCCACCCCGACAGGTGGTCCGTGCGCCCCGCAACCCACAGGCAGGCCAGGATCGTGGCCGCCTGCAGCGGAAACCAGATCAGCGTCACGGCGCGGTGCCAGAACAGCTGGTCGGTGGCGGTGTCCGGGTCGGGATTGGCCTCGTTCAGGCCCAGCACGCGGTCCAGAACCGTGGTCAGATACCAGGCATAGACCGGCACGATCAGCCACCACATCCCACCGCCCCAGGCCGCCAGCGCGACCAGGGGGATCAGGGCGATGGACAGCCAGAAGGGCGCCGCGGCGGGCAGGGGGGCATGGCTCATGCCGCGATGCTACCCCTGAAGATGCGGCTGCGCCATATCCCAGGCCTTGCGCATCAGCCCCGGCAGGGCGTCGCGGTCGATCTGCCGCAGGGGGACCAGTTCCCCGCGCGTGGGATTGCCGGTCAGATCGCCCAGCAGCACGGTCAGATCCAGCGTGAAATGCGTGAAGACATGACGCACGGCGCCCAGGTCGCGCCAGTCGGCGGGGCCAGGCGGGGGCATGTCGCGCCCATCCCATTGGGCCGACGGAAAGGCCAGCGTGCCGCCCAGCAGCCCCTTGGGCGGGCGGTGTTCTAGCACAAGCGCATCACCCTGGCGCGCCAGCCAGACCACGCCCTGACGCGTGGGCTTGGCGGCCTTGGGGGTCTTGCGGGGCAGTTCTGCCGCGATCCCCTGGGCGCGGGCGTCGCACTGGGCCTGGACGGGGCAGATGACGCAGGCGGGGCTGCGGGGCGTGCAGATGGTCGCGCCCAGGTCCATCATCGCCTGCGCGTAATCACCCGGGCGGGACTGCGGTGTCAGCCTGTCGGCCAGCGCCACCAGTTCCGGTTTCGCGCGGGGCAGGGGTGTCTGGACCGCGAACAGCCGCGACACCACGCGTTCGACATTGCCGTCCACCACGGTTTCCACCCGGTCGAAGGCGATCGAGGCGATCGCGGCCGATGTATAGGCCCCGATCCCCGGCAGCGCGGACAACCCGTCGCGCGTGTCGGGAAAGCCGCCCCGCGCCGCCACCGCACGGGCGCAGGCCAGCAGGTTTCGGGCGCGGGCGTAGTATCCCAACCCCGCCCATTCGGCCATCACCTGCGCGTCATCGGCCGCCGCAAGGTCCTGGACCGTCGGCCACAGCGCGGTGAACCGCAGGAAATACGCTTTGACCGCCGCGACGGTGGTCTGCTGCAGCATCACCTCGGACAGCCAGACGCGATAGGGGTCGGCAGGGCCGCCGCCGGGGGGCACCCGCCAGGGCAGGCTGCGGGCATGGCGGTCGTACCAGTCCAGCAGGTTGGGGGCGATCACCTTGCTTTCACGCAATTATGTGGGCCTTTGCAAAAGGGCGCGCTTTCATCCGGGGGGATGGCTGGCTAAGAATGGCCGGGTGATAGCAGCAAAGGCGCCCATGGCCCACCCGTCCGACGCCCCAAAGACCCGGATCCGTCGTCGCAGCCGCGGCTTTCAGGCGGCGGCCACCCTGCTGGCCGACCGCGTCCAGAAGGCGGCCGAGGGGCGGGGATTCGCGGTCACCCGCCTGCTGACCAACTGGGCCGAGATCGCGGGCCCGCAGCTGGCCCCCGTCACCCGTCCGGTCCGCATCAGCCACGCCCGCACGGGCTTTGGCGCCACGCTGACGCTGCTGACCACCGGCCCCATGGCGCCCATGGTCGAGATGCAGCTGCCCCGGCTGCGCGACCGCGTCAACGCCTGCTACGGCTACAACGCCGTCAGCCGCATCACCCTGACGCAGACCGCCGCAACCGGCTTTGCCGAAGGGCAGGCGGCCTTTTCCCATGCGCCCCGCCCGGACCGCGCGCCCGATCCCGCGATCGTGGCGCAGGCCCGGGGGGTGGGGCAGCAGTTTTCCGATCCGACCCTTGCCCAGGCCATGGCGCAACTGGCGATGAACGTCGCCAGCCGCCGGACCTGACATGACATGCACGACCTGAAAGGACTTTCCATGTTTCTGCGATTTGCCGCAACCGCCGTCGCGATGACCCTGGCCGCCCCCGCCTTTGCGCAGGACGCCGCCGCGACCCCCGAAACCCTGCCCGACATCGCCCAGGGCGCCGAGGACGCGCCCCTGACGATCGTCGAATACGCCAGCTTCACCTGCGGGCATTGCGCGAATTTCCACGCCAACGTCTATCCGCAGCTCAAGTCGGAATACATCGACACCGGCAAGGTCCGCTTCGTTCAGCGCGACGTCTATTTCGACCAGCCGGGCCTGTGGGCCGGGATCCTGGCGCGCTGCGGCGGCGACGACAAGTTCTTCCCCGTGTCCGGGATGCTGTTCGACGAACAGGAACAGTGGCTGGCCGGCGGTTCGGGCGACGAGATCGCGACGAACCTGCGCCGCATCGGCCTGAAGGCCGGGATGACCGAGGAACAGATGACCGCCTGCTGGGAGGATACCGCCAAGGTCGAACAGCTGATCGCCACGTTCCAGACGAACGCCACCGCCGACGAGGTCGAGGCCACCCCGACCTTCATCATCGGCGGAGAGAAGGTGTCGAACCAGCCCTGGGACAGCATGAAGGAAATCATCGACACCAAGCTGGCCGAGGCCGCCCCGGCCCAGTGACGCATCCCCCCGCAGGGCCCCGCGCGGGCCCTGCACGCACGCGATTGATTTTCGTCCGGCATGGTCGCAGGATCGGCGGGCGCGGAATTGACGCGCAGCACGGGGACAGTGTGTCATGATTCAGGAATTCAAGACTTTCATCGCCCGCGGCAACGTCATCGACCTTGCCGTGGGCATCATCATCGGCGCGGCCTTCACGGGCATCGTCAATTCGCTGGTCGTCGACCTGATCAACCCGATCCTGGGGTTGATGACCGGCGGGATCGATTTCACCGACAAGTACGTCGTCCTGTCCGGCAACGTGGCCGACGGGGCCAGCCTGGCCGCCGCCCGCGATTCCGGGGCGGCCATCTTTGCCTATGGCGCCTTCGCGATGGCGGTGCTGAACTTCCTGATCGTGGCCTGGGCGGTGTTCCTGCTGGTCAAGGGCGTGAACCGCCTGCAGCGCGCCGCGATGCGCAAAGAGGAGGCCAAGGAGACCCCCCCGGCCGGCCCCACCCAGGAGGAACTGCTGGCGCAGATCCGCGACCTGCTGGCCGACCGCGCCAGCCCCGCCTGACGCCTACAGCCCCAGCACCGATGCCGGGGTGACGGCATCCAGGCCCAGGGCCTCGCCCACCGGGGGCGAGGTCAGCTGGCCCTCGTGGACCGACAGCCCGGCGCGCAGATGCGCGTCATCGGTCAGCGCGCGGCGCCAGCCTTTGTCGGCCAGGGCCAGCAGATGCGGCATGGTCACGTTGCCAAGCGCCTGCGTGCTGGTGCGGGCCACCGCGCCCGGCATGTTCGCCACGCAGTAATGCACGATCCCGTCGACGTCATAGATGGGGTCCTGGTGCGTGGTGGCGCGCGACGTCTCGAAGCAACCGCCCTGATCGATCGCCACGTCGACCAGAACCGCGCCCTGCGGCATGGTCGACAGCTGGTCGCGGCTGATCAGCTTGGGCGCGGCGGCGCCGGGGATCAGGACCGCGCCGATCACCATGTCGGCCGTGCGGATCGCCTCGGCCGTGGCCGCGGCGCTGGCGAACTGGGTGGTCAGGCGGCCCATGAAGATGTCGTCCAGATAGGACAGGCGCGGCACCGACCGGTCCATGACCGTCACGTTGGCCCCCATGCCGACCGCCACGCGCGCCGCCGCGGTGCCCACCACGCCGCCGCCGATCACCACGACATTCGCAGGCCGCACGCCGGGCACGCCGCCCATCAGCATGCCGCGGCCGCCATTGGCCTTTTGCAGCGCCCATGCACCGACCTGCGGGGCGAGGCGACCGGCGACTTCGGACATCGGGGCCAGCAGGGGCAGGCCGCCGCGTGCGTCGGTGACCGTCTCATAGGCGATGGCGGTCACGCCGCTGTCCAGCAGGTCGCGGGTCTGGTCCGGATCGGGCGCCAGGTGCAGATAGGTGAACAGGATCTGGCCGCGGGCCAGCATCTTGCGTTCGGCGGCCTGCGGCTCCTTGACCTTGATGATCAGTTCGGCATCGGCGAACACCGTTGCCGCGTCGGGGGCGATCGTGGCGCCGGCATCGACGTAATCCTGGTCCGCGAACCCCGCGCCCAGGCCCGCGCCGGACTGGACCAGCACGTCATGGCCGCGCAGCACGGCCTCGGCGGCGGCGGCGGGGGTCAGGCCGACGCGGAATTCCTGCGGCTTGATTTCGGTGGGGCATCCGATCTTCATGGTCTCTCCTCCCAGATCTGTGGTCCGATGATGCCCCGTCCGGCCCGCAAGGTGCTGCGAACATTCCCCCGACAGGCGGATGATCGACGAAGAAACCGCTGGCATCGGGACCGGTCTTCGAAGATTCTGCCGGCATGGCCGATCTTGACGCAATAGACCGACGAATCCTGTCCCTGCTTCAGACCGAGGGACGAATCAGCAATGCCGAGCTGGCGCTACGGGTGCATCTGTCCCCGTCCGCCTGCCACAGGCGCGTGCAGCGGCTGGAGGAGGCCGGCGTCATCTCGGGCTATGTCGCGCTTCTGGATGCGCGCGCCCTGCGCCGCCAGACGACGGTCTTCGTCGAGATCACCCTGTCGGGTCAGGCGGACGAGGTCCTGGACGCCTTCGAACGCGGCGTGCGCACCATCCCGGATGTGCTGGAATGCCACCTGATGGCGGGCACGGCCGACTATCTGCTGAAGATCGTGGTCGAGGATACGGACGACTTCGCCCGCATCCACCGTCAGCACCTGTCGCGCCTGCCGGGGGTTGCCCAGATGCATTCCAGCTTTGCCCTGCGCACGGTGTTCCGGACCACCGCGATTCCCGTCTGATCGGCGGTCAGGGAACCCTGCGGGCCCGGATGCGCGTTATACCGCCAGACAGACAACAGGAGACGCACGATGCTGAAGACTCCGTTCAAGGCCCTGCTGGTCGGCGGCCAGATCGCCGCAGCCAGCCTGATGGCCACGACCGCGATCGCACAGACCACCGTGATCGAGACCCCCGAATCGACCGTCATCGTCCCCGATGACGCGCTGGAGGAATCGCCGTCCGGCGGCTTCGTCTCGGAAAGCGATTATCCGCGGCTGGAAAGCCTGGAGAATTATGAGGCCATCGCCGACACCCTGTCCGACCAGGGCTATTCCGACATCTACATCCAGCGCGAGGGACCCATCCTGACGGTGACCGCACAGCGCGCCGGCGTGCCGACCGAACTGGTCTACAGCACCGCCAACGGGCGGCTCGTCTCGGTGAACGGGGTAGAGACGCGGGACGACCCCGAGACATCCTCGGCAGGCGATGATTCTGGCGCGGCGCCCGTCGGCACGGCAGGCGCCGTGGACGGCGGCGCAACCGATGACGGATCGACCGAAGATGGCGCCACGGATGATGGTACCGGTGATGACGGCATGGATGGCGGGGCCGGTGATGACGGTGCCGCGGATGGCGGTTCGGACGATGGCGCTGACGGCGGCGCATCCGACGGCGGCGCGTCTGATGGCGGCACGGACGGTGGATCCGACGGCGGTGATTCGGATGGCGGTTCGGACGGTGGTTCCGACGGCGGATCGGACAGCGGTTCCGGTGGTGGATCAGACAGCGGTTCGGATGGCGGTTCGGACAGCAACGGCTGATCGCGTCCCGGATCGACCCAGCACGAAAGAAAACCCCCGCGGCATGGCGCCGCGGGGGTTTTCAAATGACACAAGATCGCGTCGTCTTACAGCGCGCCTTCGCGCTGTGCCTTTTTACGGGCCAGCTTGCGGGCGCGGCGAACGGCCTCGGCCTTTTCACGGGCTTTCTTGACCGACGGCTTCTCGAAATGCTGCTTGAGCTTCATTTCGCGGAAGACACCTTCGCGCTGAAGTTTCTTCTTCAGAGCACGGAGCGCCTGTTCGACGTTGTTGTCGCGAACATTGACCTGCATGTGGTTGTCACCACCTTCCTAGGTTAGAGTTGATAGATTGCAGGAAGCGTCCCCCTAACAGGGGCGGGCGCAAATGTCCAGACGAGGTATGCATGACCAACACCGACCGAGACGCGCTGCTGGATGCCGCATTGGTCCATGTCCCCTTCGAGGGGATGAACGAGCGGGCGCTGGCCGCCGGCGCGCGCGACATCGGCATGGATGCGGCCCTGATCCGGGTGCATTTCCCGCAGGGCGGCGCCGGATTGGCCGCCGCCTATCACCGCCGCGCCGACCGGGCGCTGCGCGAGGCCTTGGCCGCCACCCCGCCGGAGGGGCGGTTCCGCGACCGCGTGGCCCAGGCCCTGTGGCAGCGGCTGGAGCTGTCGGACCCCGAACTGGTCCGTGCCGGGGCCGCGACGCTGGCGTTGCCGCAGAATGCGGCCCTGGCCGCGCGGCTGGTCTGGGAGACCGCGGACGTGATCTGGACCGCCCTGGGCGATCGGTCGCAGGACGTGAACTGGTATTCGAAACGTGCGACGCTGACGGCGGTGATCTCGGCCACGGTGCTGTTCTGGCTGGGCGACGAGTCCGAGGGCCGCGCCGACACCCGCGCCTTCATCGACCGCCGCATCGACGGCGTGATGTCGGTCGAGACCGTCAAGGCCCGCCTGCGCAGCCTGCCCGGCGCCTCCAGGCTGGCCGATGCCGCCCTGGGCTGGATCCGTGCGCCCCGCGACCGGGCACTGCCCGGCAAGACCCGATAAGGACGACTCCATGTTCCCCGACCAGATGACCGCCATCGAGATCGCAGGCCCCGGCGCCGCCGATCAGCTGCGCGCCACGACCCGGCCCGTGCCGGTGCCCTGCCATGACCAGATCCTGATCAAGATCGCCTATGCCGGCGTGAACCGTCCCGACGTATTGCAGCGATCGGGCAGCTATGCCCCGCCGCCGGGCGCGTCCGACCTGCCCGGGCTGGAGGCCTCGGGAGAGATCGTGGGCCTTGGCGCGGGTGTCACGCGCTGGCGCAAGGGCGAACAGGTCTGCGCGCTGCTGCCCGGCGGCGGATATGCGGAATACGCGGTGTGCCACGCCGATCACGCGCTGCGCATCCCCAAGGGCCTGTCGCTGCGCGACGGGGCATGCCTCCCCGAAACCGCCTTCACCGTCTGGTCGAACGTCGTCCAGCGCGGCGGGCTGACCGGGGGCGACCGCTTTTTGGTCCATGGCGGAACCTCCGGCATCGGCATGATGGCCATCCAGATCGCCCACGCCCTGGGCGCGCGCGTCTTCGCCACCGCGGGCAGCGACGACAAATGCGCGGCCATCACCGCTCTTGGCGCCACCGCCATCAACTATCGCAGCCAGGATTTCACCAAGGTGCTGGCCGAGGCGGGTGGTGCGGACCTGATCCTGGACATGGTAGGGGGCAGCTACATCCCCCGCAACATCAAGACGCTGGCCCAGGACGGGCGGCTGGTGATGATCGCCTTTCTGGAAGGCCCCAAGGTCGAACTGAACTTTGCCCAGATCATGGTGAACCGCCTGACGATCACCGGGTCCACCCTGCGTCCGCAATCCGACGTCGCCAAGGCCGAGATCGCCGACCAGATCCGCAAGCGGCTGTGGCCGATGATCGCCGCCGGGTCGGTCGCCGTCACCATCGACAGCGAGTTCGCGCTGGCCGACGCGGCCGACGCCCATCGGCGGATGGAAAGCAGCGACCATATCGGCAAGATCGTCCTGAAGGTCGCGGGCTAGCGCACGGCCTCGATCAGCAGGCGGGGCGCGTCGCAGTCGCGGCGCGCGTCGGGCGCACAGGTCCGGGGTTCCAGGTCGCGGGTCAGGCAGATCCGCACCTCGGTCAGGGCGCCGTCGCGGCAGGCGATGGTGACGCCGTCGGCATCCAGGTCGGGGTTGGCCTCCAGGAAAGCCTCCTCGATCACCGCGGGCGGGGCCGCGACGTCGCGGGCCAGATCATCCAGCTCCGGCGGGATGACGATGCCCTCTGCCGCCTGCCGGGTCGCGTCGTAATAGCCCGCGGCAGACAGCCCGCTGCAGCGGCCGTGCTTTTTCCACTGATACCACGCCAGCCCGCCGGACCCCATCACGTCGGCCATCGCGGCGCTTTCGCGGCGCGACGGATCGCGTTCGGGCGTCGTGCAGTCCTGCGGCCAGCCGCGTTCGTATTGCGGCCACAGTCCGTGGACCGAAAAGTCGCGTGCCGTGCCGTCGCGGCATTCGGGGGCGTCGCGGTCATCGCCCGTCGTGCTGCACCAGGTCGGCTGCCAGGACAGCGCCAGCACGTAATAATCGAACCGCCCCGCGACGTCGCGGGCGGCAAGGGGCAGGGGGGTCAGCAGGACCGCAAGGGTCAGGAACAGGATGCGCATCCTGCGACAATAGCGACGCCCGCGCCGGCTTGCACCGGCAAACGTGCGAATCCTCTTTTCCCCGGCTTCCGGAATCGGTATACGACCTGCCAATTCCCCCCGAAAACGAGGAATGGCGCAAGCCGAAGCCGTTTTTCCGGCCCTCGCCCCCATGTTCGGGACCAAGAGACACGCGAAGGAGACTGACATGAGCAAGCCGCTGATGGCCAAGGCCACCGCCGTCTGGCTGGTCGACAACACGACGCTCAGCTTCAAGCAGATCGGCGATTTCTGCGGTCTGCACGAGCTTGAGGTCCAGGGCATCGCCGATGGCGACGTGGCCGCGGGCGTCAAGGGCTATGACCCCGTCGCCTCGAACCAGCTGGACCCCGAGGAGATCAAGCGCGCCGAGGCGAGCCCGATCTATCGCATGCGCCTGAAGCACAACCCCGCTGCCGACGGCGAGGAAAAGCGCCGCGGGCCGCGCTATACGCCGCTGTCCAAGCGCCAGGACCGTCCCGCGGCGATCCTGTGGCTGGTCAAGTTCCACCCGGAACTGGCCGATGCGCAGATCGCCAAGCTGGTCGGCACGACCAAGCCCACCATCGCGTCGATTCGCGAGCGGACGCACTGGAACAGCCAGAACATCCAGCCGATCGACCCGGTCGCCCTAGGCCTGTGCCGGCAGACCGAACTGGACGCGGCTGTTCAGAAGGCCGCCAAGAAGAAGGCCGCCGAAGGCGGCGTGATGACCGACGACGAGCGTCGCAAGCTGGTCAGCACCGAGACCTCGCTGGCCATGTCCGAGGAGCCGCGCCTGCCCAGCGCGATCGCCGGGCTGGAGAACTTCAGCCTGTCGCGCGACGAGGACAAGCCCGAGCGGGAGCTGGACAAGGACACGTTCTTCAACCTGCCCGACACGGATGACGAGGATGACGACGAGGACGATCACGGCAAGTCGCGCCGCTGATTGGCACCGCAGATGATGAAAAAAGGCTGGGCAATCGCCCGGCCTTTTGTCTTGGGATGGACGCGCAGCTGCCCGCCCGCCCGCAACAGCGATCGCATGAAAAAGGCCGTGCCGGGTTTCCCCGACACGGCCCTTTCTGCAAACGCCTGAGTGTCAGGCGCGGCCGCGCACCGCACGTGCGATGGCGATCAGGATACATGCACCCACGAAGCCTGCCAGCAGATAGGCGAAGCTGAAGCTTGCACCGGCCGCATAGAGGCCCAGAAGCGAGCCGAAGATGAAGTTGAACAGCACCGCGCCCACGATGCCCAGGATGATGTTCATCAGGAGGCCCATGTTGGACTTCATGAACTTTTCAGCAAGCCAACCGGCAATGCCCCCGACGATGATAGCTGCAAGCCAGCCCATGCCATTCTCCTTGATTGTCCCGGCCGACCCTGACGGTCGGCGCCTTCTGTGAGCGCAACGTGGCCTCCGGCCCCGGGTTCCAAGACGTCTTCGAAAATGTCACACCGAGAGGCAGATATACTTCATCTCCAGATAGTCCTCCAATCCGTGATGGCTGCCCTCGCGGCCCAGGCCGGACTGCTTGACGCCACCGAAGGGTGCCACCTCGGTCGAGATGATGCCCGTGTTCACGCCGACGATGCCGTATTCCAGCGATTCCTGGACGCGGGTGACGCGGCCGATGTCGCGGGCATAGAAATAGGCGGCCAGGCCGAAGATGGTATCGTTGGCGGCGGCAACCGCCTGATCCTCGGTGTCGAAGCGGAACAGCGGCGCCAGCGGGCCGAAGGTCTCCTCGGTCGCGACCTTCATGTCGCGGGTGACGCCGGTGACGATGGTCGGCTCGAAGAACAGGCCGTCCTTGCGCTTGCCGCCGGTCAGGACCTGGCCTCCGCCCTGGGTGATGTCACGGATATGCTCCTCGACCTTGTCGACGGCCTTCTGGTTGATCAGCGGGCCGGTGGTGGTCCCCTCGGTCAGCCCGTCGCCCACGTGCAGCTTCTCGACCGCGGCCTTCAGCTTGTCGGCAAAGGCGTCATAGACCCCGGCCTGGACATAGATGCGGTTGGCACAAACGCAGGTCTGGCCATTGTTGCGGAACTTGGACGCCATGGCGCCCTCGACCGCGGCATCCAGATCGGCATCGTCGAAGACGATGAAGGGCGCATTGCCGCCCAGCTCCATGCTGCATTTCATCACCTGGTCGGCGGCTTGGCGCAGCAGCACCCGGCCCACCTCGGTCGAACCGGTGAAGGTCAGCTTGCGCACCAGGTGGTTCTCGCAGAACTCCTTGCCGATGTCGCTGGCGCTGGTCGAGGGGATCACCGACAGGATGCCCTTGGGCAGGCCCGCGCGTTCGCCCAGGACCGCCATGGCCAGGGCCGAGAGCGGCGTCTCGGTCGCCGGGCGCGCGACGAAGCCGCAGCCCACGGCCAGCGCAGGTCCCGCCTTGCGCGCGATCATCGCGTTCGGAAAGTTCCAGGGCGTGATCGAGCCGACGACCCCGATGGGCTGGCGGATGACGCTGATGCGCTTGTCGGCCTGGTGGCCGGGGATGGTCTCGCCATAGACGCGCTTGGCCTCCTCTCCGAACCATTCGATGAAGCTGGCGCCATAGGCGATCTCGCCCTTGGCCTCGGCCAGGGGCTTGCCCTGTTCGGCGGTCAGGATGGTGCCCAGGTCGTCCTGGTTGGCCATCATCAGGTCGAACCACTTGCGCATGACCTGGGCGCGGTCCTTGGCCGTGCGCGCGGCCCAGTCCTTCATCGCCGCCGCGGCGGCGTCGATGGCGCGGGCGGTCTCGGCCCGGCCCAGATCGGCCACATGGGCGATGACGTCGCCGCGGGCGGGGTTGGTGACCTCGAACGTGGCGCCGTCATCGGCGTCGACCCATTCGCCGCCCACGAACGCACGGGTTTCCAACAGCGAGGGGTCGCGAAGAAGGCTTTTCAGATCGGTCGGCTTGGTCATGGCGTCCTCGGGGTGCATTTCGGTTGCGGCATGTGAACATGTCCGGCGCGGCAAAGTCAAAGCCGCCGCAGGGCCGGTCGGTGCCGACGATGACGGAAACGTGAAGCGGGCTTCGCAACCGGGGGCGGGGTTCGGCGTTCGGCCTACAATCGCTAAGCTGTCCCTCTTGGCGATCTCTCGGGGGCGGTGCGCTGGTCGCGCCGCCCTTTTCCTATCCGAACCGCCGTTGCCAGCTGGGTTGCAGGTCACCCGGCCGCGGCGCGGCGCTGTGCACGCCATGCGCCACGGCACGCGCCAGCACGCAGGCCGCCGCATGGCCCAGAACGAACGCATCGCCGACAGGGTCCGCCAAGGGCCGTGCGCCCGTGGACACCGCAAAGACCAGATCGCCGTCTAGCGGCGTGTGGCTGGGCACCAGGGCGCGGGCCAGGCCGTCATGCGCGGCGGTCGCCATGCGCTGAAGCCCGGCCTTGTCCAGTACGGCATCGGTCGCGATGATGGCGATGGTCGTGGCCTCGCCAAGGCGCTTGGCCGGGGCGGGTTCATGGGCGGCGGGAAAGCGCGCGGGCAGGCCCAGGCCGCCGAACTCGGCCTCCAGCTCCCACGGGGCTGCCCAGAAATGGCGGCTGTCGCCCACGGTCGCCTGCCCAAGCGCGTTCACAACGACCAGCGCGCCGACGGTGGCGCCACCCTGCAGCACGGCAGATGCAGACCCGACCCCGCCCTTCAGCGTGCCGGTCAGCGCACCGGTGCCCGCGCCCACCGATCCCATCGCGCAATCCACCCCCGCCGCGGTCCAAGCCGCGGCGCCAAGCGCGGGATAGGGATTGGCGTCCCATCCCTTGTCGCCGCCGTTCAACAGGTCGAACACGATCGCGCCCGGCACGATCGGCACCCGCGCGGGGCCCACGGCAAAGCCGCGCCCCGCCCGGTGCAGCGCCGCCATCACCCCGTCGCAGGCCGCAAGGCCGAAGGCCGACCCGCCTGCCAGCACCAGCGCATCGACCCCGCCCACCAGCTTGTCGGGCGCCAGCAGGTCGGTTTCCCGCGTCCCGGGCGCGCCGCCCATCACGTGGACACTGGCCGCAAAGGGCGCATCGGCGGTCAGCACGGTGACACCGGATCGCAGGGCGTCGTCCTGGGCGTGGCCCACGCGCAGCCCGGCCACGTCGGTGATCCGGTTGCGCGGGCCGGGGATCATGCCCGCGCCCTGAGCGCCGCGTCGCGCGTCTGGGTCAGGGTCGCGCCGGGGGTCAGCGCCTCGGGGTCCAGCCGCAATTCGATCACGGACAGGCGGCCCGACAGGCGGGCGCGTTCAAAGGCGGGGGCGAAATCCTCGTCCCGCTCGACCAGCTCGCCATGGCCACCATAGGCGCGGACCAGGTCGGGCAGGTCGGGATTGAACAGGTCGGTGCCCGACACGCGCCCCGGATAGTGGCGCTCCTGATGCATCCGGATCGTGCCATAGCGGCCGTTGTTGGCCACGATGACGATGGGCGTCGCGCCGTACTGGGCAGCGGTCGACAGCTCGTTCACGGTCATCTGCAGGCAGCCATCCCCGGCCAGGCAGACGACGGTCCGGTCGGGATGGGTCAGGCTGGCGGCGATGGCCGCGGGCAGGCCGTATCCCATCGACCCCGACGTGGGGGCCAGCTGCGTGCCATGGCAGCGCCAGCGGTAGTAGCGGTGCAGGAAGCTGGCATAGTTCCCCGCGCCGTTGGTGACGATCGCGTTGGCCGGCAGGTTCTGCGCCAGCCAGCCCACCACCTGTTCCAGCCGCAGCGCGCCGGGCGTGGGGCGCGGGATCTGCCAGTCGTCATAGGACGCGCGCAGCCGGGCACGCCAATCCGACCAGCGCGTCGTGGGGGCGGGCAGGTCGGCCAGCGCGGCCACCACGCGGCGTGGATCGGCGACCAGGCCCGGATCGGCCCGCCACAGCGTGCCCAGCTGGTTGGGGTCGGGATGGACCATGATCACGCGGGCATGGGGACGCACCGGGTCCATCGCGCTGTAGCCCCCGGTCAGCGTGTCCCCCAGGCGCGAGCCAAGCGACAGGATCACGTCCGCCTCGCGCAGCGCCGCGGCCAGCGCGGGGTTCATGCCGACGCCCAGGTCGCCCACGTAATGGGGCAGGCGGTTGTCCATGCGGTCCTGGCGGCGGAAGGGCACGGCGACCGGCAGATCCCACGCCGCGGCAAAGCGGGCCAGGTCCTCGGCCGCGTCCTGCGACCACTGGCTGCCGCCAGCGACGACCAGCGGACGCCGTGCCGTCGCCAAGGCGTCGGCCACGGCCTCTACCGATTGCGGCGCGACATAAGACAGCGAGGCCGGGGCGGGGGGCAGGTCGGGAATGTCGGCCTGGCCGGACAGCATGTCCTCTGGCAGGGCCAGGACCACGGGACCGGGTCGGCCCGACATCGCCACGTGAAAGGCGCGGGCCACGTATTCGGCGATGCGGTCGGTCGCGTCGATCTGGGCCACCCATTTCGCCAAGGGGGCGAACATGGCGCGGTAATCGACCTCCTGAAAGGCCTCGCGGTCCTGGTCGCCGCGCGCGATCTGGCCCACGAACAGGATCATGGGGGTGCTGTCCTGACGGGCGACATGCACGCCGGCGCTGGCGTTCGTGGCCCCCGGTCCGCGGGTGACGAAGGCCACGCCGGGCCTGCCGGTCAGCTTGCCGGTGGCCTCGGCCATCATGGCCGCGCCGCCTTCGTGGCGGCAGACGATGTTGCGGATGCCGCTGTCGACCAGCCCGTCCAGGGCCGCCAGGAAGCTTTCGCCCGGAACCGAGAACACCCGCGTGACGCCGTTGGCGCGCAGCGCCTGCACCAAGATCTGACCGCCATGCCGCATCGGCTACCCTTCCGTGAATTCGATCTGGCGCACGCGGACATGGCGCAACGCCTCGACCATGAATGCCGTCATCAGGCCAAAGTGCAACAGCCCGTTGGCCGCCGCCAGCCCGCCCAGGATGCGCCAGTCCTGGGGCATCAGCACGTCGCCATAGCCAAGTGTCGTGAAGGTGACCAAGGTGAAGTACATCGCCTCCTCGAAGGTGGCGAAGACGCCCATCTGGTGGAACGCCACCGCCCACAGCCAGACCGACGCCGTGACCATCGCCAGCACCGCCAGGCTGGTCGCGACGATCACCAGAGCCAGCTTGGGCCGATGGGGCGCACGGGCCAGCCAGCGGGCGTTGCGGGAGAATGCCGTCTCCAGCGCCCAGATGGCCAGGGCGGCCATCAGCACGCTGATCACCATCAGCACCGATCCGAACGCGATCTGACCCAGCATGTTCCCCCCCGCGACAGACCTAGCGCAGGGCACGGCCATCGCGCAACGCATGCCTTTACAGATGCACCCGCCGCGCCTATCTGACCTGCCATGGCCAAGGATGACGACAGCAAGAACTACAAGGTGATCGCCGAGAACCGGCGGGCCCGGTACGACTATGCCATCGAGAGCGATCTCGAGGTGGGGATCATGCTGACCGGGTCCGAGGTCAAGTCCCTGCGCGTGGGCCAGTCGAACATCGCCGAAAGCTATGCCTCGGTCGAGGGCGGAGAGCTGTGGCTGATCAACGGCTATATCGCGGCCCTGTCGCGGGCCGGCGTCTTCGGCCACGAGGAGCGGCGCCGCCGCAAGCTGCTGGTGAAATCGCGCGAGCTGGCCCGCCTGTGGCAGGCCACCGCGCGCGAGGGGATGACGCTGGTTCCGCTGGTGATGTATTTCAACCACCGCGGCATCGTGAAGCTGAAGATCGCCGTGGCCAAGGGCAAGAAGAACCACGACAAGCGCGAAACCAGCGCCGCCCGCGACTGGAATCGTCAGAAGGCGCGCCTGCTGAAGCAGGGATAGGCCATTGCAGCCCTGGCCCCCGGCCTGTAGATCGGGGCGGCACAAGCCAAGGGGGACGGCGATGGACGATCCGAAGACACTGGTCTCGACCGACTGGCTGGCGGCGCATCTGTCCGATCCCGACCTGCGCATCATCGACGCCAGCTGGCACATGCCCGCCACGGGCCGCGACGCGCGGGCCGAATACGACGCGGGCCACATCCCTGCCGCGCGCTTCTTTGACATCGACGCGATCAGCGACAAGCGGTCCGCCCTGCCGCACATGGCCCCCCCGCCCGAGATGTTCATCAGCCGCCTGCGCGCGATGGGCGTGGGCGACGGGCATCAGGTGGTCATCTATGACAATTCCGACGTGCGCAGCGCCTTTCGCGTCTGGTGGACCTTCCGCCTGATGGGCAAGACCGACGTGGCCGTGCTGGACGGCGGCCTGCCGAAATGGCGCGCCGAGGGTCGAGCGCTGGAGGACATGCCCCCCGTCATGCGCGACCGCCACATCACCGTCCAGCGCCAGGCGGGTCTGGTGCGCGACGTGACCCAGGTGGCCGCGGCCAGCAAGCTGGGCGACCCGCAGATCGTCGATGCGCGCAGCCCCGAACGCTTTCGCGGCGATCAGCCCGAACCCCGCGCGGGCCTGCGCGCGGGCCATATCCCGGGCTCGCGCAACCTGCCCTTCGGTCGCCTGTTCAACGCCGACGGCACGATGATCGACCCCGACGCGATCCGCGCGGCCTTTGCCGAGGCGGGCATCGACCTGTCCAAGCCGGTCATCACCACCTGCGGCAGCGGCGTGACGGCGGCGGTGCTGTCCTTCGCGCTGGAGCGGGCGGGCCATCGCGACCATTCGCTTTACGACGGCAGCTGGACCGAATGGGGCAGCTTCGCCGACCTGAACATCGCAACCGGAGACGCCTGATGCTGACCGACCTGAAAGCCCAAAGCCCCGACAAGATCCTGATGCTGATCGAGGAGTTCAAGGCCGACACCCGACAGGGCAAGATCGACCTGGGCGTGGGCGTCTACAAGGACCCGCAGGGCGTCACCCCGGTCATGCGCGCCGTCAAGGCCGCCGAACAGCGCATCTGGGAGACGCAGACCACCAAGGCCTATACCGGACTGGCGGGCGAACCCGACTATCGCAACGCGCTGGCCACGATGGTGCTGGGCGATCTGCCCGCCGACCGTCTGGCCTCGGTCGCCTCCGTCGGTGGCACGGGTGCCATCCGTCAGGCGCTGGAACTGGCGCGGCTGGCCAATCCGGGCGTGCGGGTCTTCGTGTCGAACCCGACCTGGCCGAACCACCTGTCGATCATGGCGTTCATGGGCCTGCCCTATACCGAATACCGCTATTTCGACGCGGAAACCCGCGGCGTCGATTTCGACGGCATGAAGGCGGACATCGCGCAGGCGGGCAAGGGCGACGTCGTCCTGCTGCACGGCTGCTGCCACAATCCGACCGGGGCGAACCTGACCCTGGAGCAATGGTCCGAGGTCGTGGCGATCCTGCAGAAATCGGGTGCGATCCCGCTGATCGACCTGGCCTATCAGGGCTTCGGCGACGGGCTGGACGCAGATGCCGAGGCCACGCGTCTGGTCGCCCGCAGCCTGCCCGAGGTGCTGATCGCGGCGTCGTGTTCCAAGAACTTCGGCATCTACCGGGAACGCACCGGCATCCTGATCGCGCTGGCCGACACCACCAAGGGCCGCGATCTGGCGCAGGGGTCGATGGCCTTCCTGAACCGCCAGAACTTCTCGTTCCCGCCGGATCATGGCGCGCGCATCGTCAGCACCATCCTGATGGACGACGCGCTGCGCGCCGATTGGGCGGCGGAACTGGAGGAGGTCCGCAACACCATGCTGGGCCTGCGCGACCAGCTGGCGGCCGAACTGCGCGATCTGTCGGGCAGCGACCGGTTCGACTTTATCCGCCATCACCGCGGCATGTTCTCGCGCCTTGGCGCGACGCCCGAACAGGTGCAGCGCCTGAAGACCGATGCGGCCATCTACATGGTGGGCGATTCGCGCCTGAACATCGCGGGTCTGAACCGTGACACCGTGCCGGTCCTGGCCCGCGCCATCATCGACGCCGGCATCTGATCCGGGCGGGCTGGCGCGTCAGCGACGCGCCAGTGCCTGCTCGATGTAGTCGCGCAGGTCCTCGACCTCGTTGCGGCTGTCTCGCAGGCCGTCCATCGCATCGCGCAGTTCGGCCTGCGTGCCCGCCAGGCGGGTGGTCAGCGCCGCCTCGCGTTCGGCCAGGGCGGCCACGGCCTCGTCGCGCTCCTCCTCGACCTCGTGCAGCTGCTGGGCCATGCGGTCCAGCTCGGACATGTCGGCACGGGCAGGGCGGGCGACGCGATGGACCAGCCAGCTGGCGATCCAGCCCAGCACGAAGGCCCCGAACAGAATCAGGGCGGTCACGGCTATGAATTCGGATCTGTTCATTCGTCTGTCGCTTCGTCTTGCGCGCCTGCCTGCTCTGCGACGCTGTCGGGACGCGGGCCGGGGCGGGGGGTGTCGTCATCGGGCGTCAGCACGGGCACCCTAAGGTTTTCCTCGCGTTCGTCCAGCGTCTGGAACTGTTCCGCGACGCCCACGGTCATCGGTACCATCCCGGACGCGGCACGGCTGTGGGGCAGCTGCGGGCCCTGCATCTGCGCCGCCCGGTCGGGCAGCTGCGGCCCCTGCATCGGCGGCAGGCGCGGGCCTTGGGTCAGATCCTCGGCGGGGTCCGGGTCGACCTCGGCGCCGGTGACGCCGGCGATGGTGACCGGGGCGGGGATGGTGTCGGCATCCAGGGGGTGCGGCGACAGCAGGCGGAACTCGATCCGGCGGTTGATCTCACGGCCTTCCTCGGTCTGGTTGGTGGCGACGGGGCGGCTTTCGCCATAGCCGCGGGCCGACATGTTCGCCACGCTGATGCCGGCATCGGCCATTGCCGAGACGATGGCCTGCGCGCGCGACCGCGACAGTTCGGCGTTGAACGCCTCCGAGCCCTGAGAGTCGGTATGGCCGCCGGCCTCGATCTGAAAATCGCTGCAATCGGCCATGGCGCGGACGAACCGCTCCATCGTCGGCCCCGGATCGCCCGCGATCGACGAGCGGCTGGGTTCAAAGCCGATCTCGCTCTCGGACATGATGATGTTCAGGCGCGCGACGCATTCCTCTCCGTCGGGCAGGCCCAGGGCCTCGTCCATGCGGCGGTCATAGCTGATCGCCAGGCGATAGCGCGCGCCCGGGCCAAGCCGTTCCGACAGCAGCGCCGCGGCCCGGTCGCTGGCGCGTGGATCGCCCGACACGCCCGTCAGCTCGATCATGTCGGGGGTCACGCGAACCTGGCCCGCGTGCAGCGCGCCCATCGCCTCCAGCCCCGCGATCACGCGGACGGTCCAGCCGCCGGGAACCGACGGATCGGTCCGCAGACCGCTTTGCGCCACGTCAAAGCGTGACCGGGCAAAGCTGTCCACGGCCTGCTGCATCTGCGCATCCGCGATGCGTCCGCGCATCGACAGGCTGCCCGAGGGCGGCAACGTGGCCTGGAATTCGATGGGCGCGGCCTGGGCGGCCGCCTGTTCATGCTGGGCCTGTAGCCGATAGGTCGGGGGCAACGCCTGTTCCAGGCGGCCGGCGACCTGGTCGAACCGCTGGCGCGTCACCGATGCAGGCACCACCAGCGCCACGTCCGCATCCGACAGCGTCACCTGGCCCTGGCCCAGCTGCCCCACGGCGGCGATGGCGGCGGCTGCAGCCTCGGCCCAGTCGTCGGACGGGGCACCCAGGCCCAGGGTGCAGGTCGGCACCCGCTGCATGCCAGCATCGCGGGCCGCCTGCACGATCCGGTCGCGGCCCGCATCGTCGCTGGCCGCGCAGGCGTCGAAGCGGCCGCCGTCATCATCCATCACGAACCGCAGCGTAAAGGGCGCGATCACCGGACGCGGCGCGGTGATCTGCAGGTCCAGCGCGACCTGCGGCGGTGCGGCCCGGCGCAGCGCCTGTTCCAGCCGGCCCTGATCCTCGCGGTCGGCGGCCAGCGCCGCCACCTGCACCTGTCCCGGCGCGATGGAGATCTTGGCCTGCGCGGTCATCTGGGCGGCCTGCAGGCCGAAGCGCAGTGCCTCGGTCCAGCCGTCGGGGACGGGGTGGTCCGCGGCCTCCAGCAGGTCGGTCACCTGCTGGCCCGCCGGGCGCAGTCCACGCAGGATCGCGTCGCGGTTGGTGGCGGCGGGGACCAGCCCGATCAGCGACAGGCCCTGTTCGCTCTTCAGCAGCTCGACCTTGAAATCGGGGGGCGTCATCGCCTCGACCGAGGCGACGGTCATCTCGTCCAGGATGCGCGTGGCGTCGACGGCGGTGCCCGCCTGGGTCACCGCACGGAACCGCTCGACCTCGGACGGGGCGGTGCCGGTCAGGCGGACGCGCAGCCCGTCGGTCGCCACCTGCGCCCAGTCATGGCCCGCGGCCTGCAGGGCCTGCGTCACGTCGCGCGCGGCGCGATCCTCGACGAAGGTCGCTGCGGCCTCGGCCCCCATCCAGGACAATCCGCCCGCGCCGGCCAACACGATGATGGTGGCCAGGGATGTCGAAAGGCGGCGGCGTCGGGCCATCGGAAAAACCTTGTGCTGTTGCAAGCGTGCAACGTCTAGCGACGGGGGGGCGGTGGCGCAATCATGCCAGCCCCGCAATGGCAAGAAACAGCGCAAGAATCAGCCCCGCATCGCGGTTCGACCGGAACAGACGCAGGCAGACAGCGCCCTGATCCGGCTGGAAATTTCGCAGCTGCCACGTCAGGTGCAGCCCCAGGGCCAGCACACCGGCCCAGCCCATCAACAGATTGCGACCCGTCAGCGCGACGGCCACGGCCAGAACCGCCACCGTCACCAGCGCGAAACCCGCCAGAATCGCGGGGCTGCGGTCGCCGAACAGCCGGGCGGTGGATTTCACCCCGATCAGCGCGTCGTCATCGGCATCCTGATGGGCATAGATGGTGTCATAGAAGATCGTCCAGGCGATCGCGCCCAGCCAGGCCACCACCGGCGCCGGATCGACCCGGCCCATATGCGCGGCATAGGCCAGCATGACCCCCCAGTTGAAGGCAAAGCCCAGGAACAGCTGCGGCCACCAGGTGAAACGCTTGGCAAAGGGATAGATCGCCACCAGCGCCAGCGACGCGACCCCCATCCACACCGCCGCCCGGCCCAGCGTCAGCAGGATCACCAGTCCGACCAACCCCTGCGCCCCCAGCCACAGATAGGCGCCGCGCAGGCTGACCTGCCCCGAGGGCAGGGGCCGCGACCGGGTCCGCGCCACCTGCGCATCGATGTCGCGGTCGGTGATGTCGTTCCAGGTGCAGCCCGCGCCGCGCATGACGAAGGCGCCGATGGCGCAGGCCAGCGCGATCCACAGATCGAAAAGCCGCGGCCCGTCCGCCATCATCGCAAGCCCGATCCCCCACCAGCAGGGCAGCAGCAGCAGCCATGTCCCGATGGGCCGGTCCGCCCGGCTGAGCCGCAGCCAGGGCCGCGTGCGCACCGGCGCAAAGCGGTCCACCCAGTTGTCCGGGGGCGCGTCAAAGACGGCGTCTGGCCTTTCTGTCCGGCTTTGCATAGCGTCGCGCCCATCATGCCTAAGATCAGACTGTTCATAGATCACCCGTTGGTTGCAGGACAACCCGTTCCCGTGGACGGCGCGCAGGCGCATTACCTGTCGGGCGTCATGCGCCTGCGGCAGGGCGACGCGGTGTCGGTCTTCAATGGTCGCGACGGCGAATGGCAGGCGACCCTGCTGGATGCCGGCAAGCGCGGCGGCAGCCTGTCGGTGGTCGCGCAGACCGCGATCCAGCAGGACCCGCCGGACCTGTGGCTGATCTTCGCGCCCATCAAGAAGGCCCGCACCGACTTCATCGTTGAGAAGGCGGCCGAGATGGGCGCGGCGCGCGTCATGCCCGTGCAGACCGACCACACCAATTCCGACCGCATCCGCCAGGATCGCCTGCAGGCGCACGCGATCGAGGCCGCGGAACAATGCGGCGGCACCTTCGTGCCCCCGGTGGCCGACCTGGCCCCGCTGTCGCGCGTGCTGGACGGGTGGGACCCGGCGCGGCGCATCCTGTGGGCGGACGAATCCCGCGCCGGGCCGGCCGCGACGCTGGCGGGGCTGCCGCAGGGCCCCTGGGCCATCCTGATCGGCCCCGAGGGCGGGTTTTCCGCCACCGAACGCGCGCGGCTGGCGCGCCTGCCCTTCGTCACGCCGGTCAGCCTGGGGCCGCGAATCCTGCGCGCCGACACGGCGGCGGTGGCCGCGCTGGCGCTGTGGCAATCGGCCTTGGGCGACTGGCGTTAACCAACAGGCAGACGAAGGGGTTCGATTTGCGTCCCTTCGTGACCTTTTTGCGACAGAAACAGGCCCACCTGTTGCGAAAAGCGCATAGCGGGGTTGCCGGTTTTGCGGCTACCGTTCGTGGGCTGCCGAAACTATCTCCTGTCTATCCGAAATGTGCCCGCTGACCGGGCAAAGTGAAAACAGGTGAACTGATGTCGACGATCGAAACGAACCGCAGCGTGGCTGTCGGAGGCGTGGGCAACGTCGTGGCGCAAATCACGTCGCTGATCGCGTCCTGGCGGGAAACCCGCATGACGCGTCGCGAACTGGGCCGCCTGTCGGACCGCGAGCTGGACGATATCGGTCTGTGCCGCGGCGACATCGAGCGGGTTGCGCGCGGCTTCTAAGGCTTGCTGCCAGCATTGACGAACGAACCCCCGAAAGCGGAATGCTCGCGGGGGTTTTTTTCATGTCCTAATGGCGGCGCAGGATCAGCCCCGGATCATCACCAGCGTGGTCCAGTCACCCATGTCGTCGCGCCGGTCGGGGGCAAAGCCCACGGCCTGATACGCGGCGGTGACCTCATCCCCCTGGGTGGTCAGGATGCCCGACATCACGATGCGGCCGTCCTTGGCGACATGGCGTGCCATGTCGGGCGCCAGATCGATCAGTGGCTGCTTGAGGATGTTGGCCAGCACCAGGTCATAGGGCGCCGCACGTTCCAGCATCGGGTGGTCGAACCCCGCCGCCTCGACACATTCCACGCGACCGTCCAGGCCGTTGGCGATCACGTTGGCGGCGGCGGTGTCGACGGCGACGGGGTCGATGTCGCTGGCCAGGACCGTGACGTGCCACAGCCGTGCCGCGGCCATCGCCAAGACCGCCGTGCCGCAGCCGATATCGGCAATGCGCGTCGCCTTGAACCCGTCGGTGGCCAGGCGGTCCAGCGCCTCGAGGCAGCCCTTGGTGGTGTTGTGGTGCCCGGTGCCGAAGGCCATCGCGGCCTCGATCCACAGCGCCTCGACACCTTCGGGGATCTGGTCGACATCGTGGCTGCCATGCACGAAGAACCGGCCCGCGCGAACGGGGGTCAGTTCGCGTTTGACATGGGCGACCCAATCGACATCGGGCAGTTCGGACACCGCGAAGGGCTGCGCGCCATAGGCGGCGGCCAGGATCGCAAGTGCGATCTCGTCGGGGGCTTCAGTGAAATAGGCGCCCACCTCCCACCGTTCGCTGCCGTCCTCGATCTCGAAGACGCCGGTGCCGACGGGCTCGGGGGTCAGGTCCTCGCAGGCAAGCGCCAGGTCTTCGGCGGCTTCGCGGCCGGGCAGGTGGGTCAGCGCGGTATAGGTGGCCATCAGATCGGATCCGGGTTGGGGATGCTGGCCTGTACGCCGGTGCCCTTCAGGCCGCAATAACCGTCGGGGTTCTTTTCCAGATATTGCTGATGCGCCTCGTGCGCGGGCCAGAAGGGGCCGGCGGGGACGATCTGCGTGGTGATCTTGTCCATGCCCTGCACGGCCAGACGGTTGTCATAGTCGATCCTGGACGCCTCGGCCGCCGATTCCTGCAGGTCGGTGAAGGTCATGATCAGGCTGCGATACTGGTTGCCCACGTCGTTGCCCTGGCGGTCGCCCTGCGTGGGGTCGTGGTTTTCCCAGAACAGCTGCAGCAGGTGATCATAGCTGATCAGCGAGCTGTCATAGATCACGCGCACGACCTCGGCATGGCCGGTGTCGCCGCGCTTGACCTGGTCATAGGTGGGGCTCTGGACGTCGCCCCCGGCAAAGCCGACCTCGGTCAGCCAGACGCCGTTCTGCTTCCAGAACAGCCGCTCCACCCCCCAATAGCAGCCCATGCCGAAGATCGCCTGGTCATAGCCGGCAGGTGGGGTGGCCCCCAGGGGGCGGTGAAAGATGGCGTGATCGGTCATCGGGGCCTCGTTGGTGGATGATGGGGCAAACGCCTGCGGGCGCGCCGGGGTTCAACCGCGCGGGTGCGCGGCGCGATAGACGGCCATCAGCCGCGCGTCGTCCACCCCGGTATAGACCTGGGTGGTCGACAGGCTGGCATGGCCCAAAAGTTCCTGGATCGTGCGCAGATCGCCGCCCGCGGACAGAAGATGCGTGGCAAAGCTGTGGCGTAGGGCATGGGGCGTCGCGCTGGCCGGCAGGCCGATGGCCGCGCGGGCCTGGCGCATCGCGGCCTCGACCGCGCTGGCGGTCAGGCGGCCGCCGCGGATGCCGCGAAACAGCGGCGCGTCGGTGCGGTGCCCCCAGGGGCACAGGCGCAGATAGGTCGCGATCGCGTCGCGGGCCACCGGCAGGACCGGCACCTGCCGTTCGCGCCCGCCCTTGCCGCGGATAATCAGCCCTTCCGGAAAGGGCCAGTCCGCCCCCTCCAGCGCCAGCGCCTCGGAGATGCGCAGCCCCGACCCCCACAGCAGGGTCAGCACCGCCAGGTCGCGCGCGCCCACCCAGGGGGTTGCGTGATCGGCCACGCGGTCCAGCGTGTCCTGGGCCTGCAGGGGGGTCAGCGGGCGCGGCAGGCTGCGGCTGTATTTCGGGCTGCGGGTCGACAGGGCGGCGGACAGGTCCAGCCCCTCGCGGTCAGAGATCCAGCGCAGGAACGACCGCACCCCGGACATGCGCCGCGCCAGCGACCGCGCGCCCAGACCCCGGCCGCGTTCGGACGCGGCGAATGCGCGCATGTCGGCCTGGCGCAGGCGGGCCAGGGCCGCGGGGGGGACGGGTTCGCCCCAGTGGGCCGCGATGAACTGCAGGAACGCGACCAGGTCGGCGCGATAGGCGGTCACCGTATGGTCGGACCGGTCGCGGGCCGCGGCCTCGGTCTCCAGCCAGCGGTGCAGGGCGTCGGCCGTGGCCGGGGCCATCATCCGGGCAACCGCGCCAGCAGGGCCATGCGGAACACCTGGCCGAAGAACCGCAGCAGGTCGGTGCCATGCGCGGGCATGAACCGCGTCGGATCGCTGCTGCCCATCAGCAGTACCGTGCGCGGCCGCGCCGGACCCAGGTCCAGGGGCAGCAATGCCTCGGACGCGATGGTGCGGCCATGCAGGGGGCGGGTCACCACCAGGGCCGCGCGCAGCACGATGTCGTCGCCGCGCGGCGCCCGCCGCCCGGCGGTCAGGATGCGGTCGATGGTGCCGTGGGGGACCGCCACCGCATCGCGCGGCAGGTCCAGAGCGGGATCGTCCTCGACCACCAGGCGCAGCGTCTCGATGCGCAGCAAGGGGGCGATGTCGGTCTGCAGGGCGGCGATGAAGTCGGCCAGGTCGGCCGTCTCCAAGAGGCCCAGGACGGCACGGTGGATCACCGCCATGCCGGACTGGTTGTCATAGGCGGCGGCGATCACGCTTTCATGCGTGGATTCCAGACGGTCCAGCCGGGTCTCCAGCGCCTGCATCGCGCGGCCGCGGATGTCGATGACGTTGTCGCCGACCTCGGCCTCGCGTGCGGCGACCAGGGCCCGCATCAGGTCCCGGTCGGCCAGGATCGCGCCCGGATCAGCCAGCAGCCGGTCGCGGGTTTCAGGGTCCAGCGCGTCGCTCATGCGGGTCTCTCCGGGGGGCGCGGATCAGAGGATCTTCTGGCCGGTCTGGGCCCAGTCCGCGTTGAACTGTGCCAGACCCTTGTCGGTCAGGATGTGGTTCGCCATCGACTTGATGACCGAGGGCGGCGCGGTGATCACGTCGGCGCCGATCTTGGCCGCGTCCACGATGTGGTTCACCGTGCGGATCGATGCCGCCAGGATCTCGGTCTCGTAGCCGTAGTTGTCATAGATCTCGCGGATGTCGGCGATCAGGTCCATGCCGTCCAGGTGGATGTCGTCCAGGCGACCGATGAATGGGCTGATGAAGGTCGCGCCCGCCTTGGCGGCCAGGATCGCCTGCGCCGGGCTGAAGCACAGCGTGACGTTCAGCTTGTGGCCCTCGTCCGAGAGCACGCGGCAGGCCTTGAGGCCGTCCCAGGTCAGCGGCACCTTGATGCAGACGTTCGGCGCGATCTTGGCCAGGTGGCGGCCTTCGGCGATCATGTCGTCGGCCTTCTCGGCCACGACCTCGGCGCTGACGGGACCCTCGACCATGGCGCAGATCTCGGCCGTGACCTCCGCGATGGCGCGGCCGGATTTCAGGATCAGCGACGGGTTGGTGGTGACGCCATCGACCATGCCCAGGTCGTTCAGCTCCTTGATCGCGGCGATATCGGCGGTGTCGACAAAGAATTTCATGGCGCGTCTCCTCAGGGTGCGTTTGTCTGGGTGATACTGCAGATGGGGGCGGGCGGGAAGGGGCACAACCCATGCGAGGGCTTGCAACCGGCGCGCGGCCCCGTCTTTATCGCGCCATCATGACCCCGCCCGAATTCTTTCCCCCCCGCGCCCGCATCGCGGTGCTGACCGCCGAGACGGTCGGCGTGCTGGACTATCTGGCACCCGACGAGGGCGTGCGCCAGGGACAGCTGGTGCTGGTGCCCCTGGGGCCGCGCCGGGTGCTTGGGCTGGTCTGGGGGCCGGGCAAGGGCGATTTCGACCTGGCCAAGCTGCGCGCCGTCGCCCGCGTGCTGGACGCACAGCCCTTCGATGCGCGCTTCCTGGATTTTCTGACGCGGGCGGCGGAATACACGCTGACGCCGCTGCCGCTGATGCTGCGCATGGCCACGCGCGCGCCCGACATCGACCAGCCGCCCGCCGCGCGGCGGATCATCGTGCCGGGCACGGGCCAGCCCGGTCGTGCGACCGAGGCGCGGACCCGCGTGCTGCAGGTCATGGCCGATCACGGCGGGGCCAGCTTTGCCGCATCGGAACTGGCACAGCTGGCGGGCGTCGGCACGTCGGTGGTCAAGGGCCTGGTCGCCAGCGGTGCCCTGACCGAGATCGAGGCACCGCGCGATCTGCCCTATCCCGCGCTGGACCCCACGCGGCCGGGCAAGCCCCTGGCCCCCGATCAGCAGGCGGCGTCCGACACGCTGCGCGGCGCGATCCGGGCAGGCGGTTACGGCACCACGCTGCTGCGTGGGGTCACCGGGTCGGGCAAGACCGAGGTGTATCTTGAGGCCGTGGCTGAATGCCTGGCGCAGGGGCGGCAGGCACTGGTCCTGTTGCCCGAGATCGCGTTGTCGGCCGAATTCCTGGACCGGGTCGAGGCGCGGTTCGGCGCGCGGCCCGGCGAATGGCACAGCGGCATCACCCGCACCGAACGCCGCCGGCTGTGGCACATGGCCGGGCGCGGTCAGGTCGGGCTGGTCGTCGGCGCGCGTTCGGCGCTGTTCCTGCCCTTTGCCGATCTGGGCCTGATCGTCGTCGATGAGGAGCATGATGGCAGCTACAAGCAGGAGGACGTCGTCTATTACAGCGCCCGCGACATGGCGGTGCTGCGCGCCTCCATCAACCGCGCGCAGGTGGTGCTGGCCTCGGCCACGCCCTCCTTGGAAAGCTGGGTGAACGCCGCGACCGGGAAATACGCGCGCCTGGACCTGCGGTCCCGCTATGGCGAGGCCGAGCTGCCGCAGATGGCCGCCATCGACCTGCGCGCCGAGGCGATGGAGCAGGGGCGCTGGATCTCTCCGACGCTGGCGCAGGCGGTGACCGACCGGCTGGCCAAGGGTGAGCAATCCCTGATCTTCCTGAACCGGCGCGGGTTTGCGCCGGTCACCGTCTGCCGAGCCTGCGGCGAGCAGATCGGCTGCCATCAATGCGATGCGCGGATGGTGGAACACCGGTTCCAGAACCGCCTGGTCTGCCACCAATGCGGAGAGACGCGCCCCATCCCCACCGCCTGTCCCAGCTGCGGGGTCGAGGGCAAGCTGGCGCCCATCGGCCCCGGCGTCGAACGCATCGCCGAGGAGGTCGCGGCGCGGTTCCCCGACGCCAAGGCCACCGTGCTGTCGTCGGACCTGTTCCAGTCCGCCCGCGCGCTGAAGGAGACGATCGCCCAGATCTCGGAAGGCGATACCGACATCATCATCGGCACGCAGATCGTGGCCAAAGGGCATAACTTTCCGCGTCTGACGCTGGTGGGCGTGGTCGATGCCGATCTGGGCCTGCAGGGGGCCGATCTGCGCGCGGCGGAACGCAGCTTTCAGCTGATGCGCCAGGTGGCGGGGCGGGCCGGGCGGCAGTCGGGGGCGGCGCCGGGGGTGGCGCTTCTGCAGACGCACCAGCCCGATCACGCGGTGATCCGGGCGATCCTGTCAGGCCAGGACGAGACGTTCTGGGATGCCGAGGCCGCGGGCCGTCAGGCGGCGGGCATGCCGCCCTTCGGCAGACTGGCGGGGATCATCCTGTCCCATCCGGACCTGGGCACGGTCGCCGATTTCGCGCGCCATCTGGCCGGTCTGGCCACCCCCTTGGCCGAGGTCGGGGCCGAACTGTGGGGCCCGGCGCCTGCGCCCATCGCGCGGGTGCGGGGACGCCACCGCATGCGCATGCTGATCCGCGCGCCGCGTCAGGCGCCGCTGCAGGCGGCGATCGCCGATTGGCTGTCGGGGATCAGGTTGCCCACGAACATGCGCCTGTCCGTGGACATCGACCCGCAAAGCTTTCTGTGATCAGTTCTTCAGCACGATGCAGCGTCCGCCAAGCGACTTGAACCGGTTGCAGAACCGCGTGGCCTCGTCGCGCGACGAATAGCCGACCTGCGCGGTGAAGACGGCGCGCGGCATGCTGTTCAGCCGCTTGCGGACATAGCCCACCCGCGCCCCGTCGGTCAGGATCGGCCGCAGGGTGCGGTTCAGCCGCGCGACCTGCTGGGCCGCGCCCGCCTGGCTGGGATGGCTGGCCACGACCACGCCCCAGGGCATCGCCGGGGGCTGGGTGTTGAACTCGCGCAGCGACCGGTCGCCGGCCATCCGCTCGCAGGCCGGGCGAAAGGCCTGGTCGTCGGCCAGGGCCAGCTTGACCTCCTGCTGGGGCGGGGGGTTGTCGCGCCAGCGATGCGCGCTGAACCCGGTGATCGATTCGACATAGTCGACCGTCTCATAGGGCAGGGTCGTGGCCTGCGCGATGAACCGCGCAGCGCGGTTCTCTCCGCCGTTATAGGCGACGGCGGCCAGGCCGATATTGCCGAACCGGTCGCGCAACTGGCCCAGATACCACGCGGCCTTGGAAATGGCCTGCGCGGGGTTGAACGGATCGTCCAGCCAATACAGATCGGCCGTGCCCGGCATGAATTGCGCGATGCCAAGCGCGCCCGCCGGGCTGACGGCAGAGGGTTCGAACCGGCTCTCCTTCCACAGCAGGCGCGCCAGGAAGGCCGGGTCCAGCCCGTGATCGGCGGCATTGCGTTCGATCAGCTTGCAGACATCCGCGGCATAGCTGTCGCGCGCGATGCAGTCGCGCCCGTCATCGCTGCAGCGCAGGTCTTCGGACGTGCGGGGCGGGGGCAGGCCGTGGGCGGCGTCGATGGCGGGGCGCGCGGACAGGGGCGCGGCCACGCAGAACAGCGCCACGACGGCGGCACCAAGATGTCTGAAAAGGGTCATCATCGCGACGGGCCGTTCATCCACCCGCGCCCGGTGCGCGGGCGGACGATCACTTGGACTTCTTCGACTTGGATTTCTTGGCGGGCTTGGCATCGGCCGACTTCGCCTTTGCGGGCTTGTCCTTGGCGGGCTTTGCGCTTTTCCGCGCGGCCTTGGCCTCGGGGGTCTCGGCCTGACGTTCGGCCTTGCGGGCGGCGCGGCGCGCGGTCTTGGCGGCCTCCTTCTCGGCGGCCTTGGCGGCTTTGGCCTCGGCCTTCTGGGCCTGCTTGGCGGCCTGGCGCTCCGCCTTGCGGGCGGCCTTGGCGGCTTCCTTCTCGACGGCCTTGGTGGCGTCCTTCTGGGCCTTGCGGGCCGCCTGCTTGGCGGATTTCTGCGCCTTGTCGTCGCCTGCAGTCGCGGTGGTCGCGGTCTCCGCCACGGCGTCAGCCGGGGCGGGCGCGGCCTTTGCACCGCGCTTGGGAATGCGGTGCGGTTCCGTCCGCAGGTCCGTCTTGCGCGTCTCGGCGGACTTGCGGTCGGCGGGGGTGCGCGGCACGGTCGCCTGCTTGCGCTTGGCGGTCGCGGGCTTGGCACCGGCAGGTTTGGCCGCCGCCTTGGCCGCCGCCGGCGCTGCGGAGGGGGTGCCGGGCGCGGCAAGGCGGCGCTTGCGGCGTTCCATGTCGGTCCGGCGCAGGGCCGCGCGCAGCATCTCGGCCGGGGCCGGGTCGCCCTCGGCGGTCGTCGCCTCGGCCCGCGCGGCGCGCAGCGCGTCGATCAGCGTCAGCAACGCCGCATCGTCCAGCGCCCCAAGCGCGGGATGGCGGCTCTGTTCAGCCAGCGTCAGTTGATCGGGGTTGAGCAGTTCCTGTTCGCGCTTGGCATAATTCGGCATTCGCGGGACCCTTGGCGGACGGATGATGTGTTCGGCAGGACTGTGCGCAGGAATCGGCGCATTTGCAATTGGAAAGGGCCCCGGTCGCAACCGGAGCCCCCTGATCTTTTCGCAGGCGTGGCCGCCCCGTTACCGGGAGGGCACGGCGCTTTCGACCGGCGAGACGAAGCCCGCATCCGTGGCGAACGGATCGCTGACCAGCGACGGCTGGACCGAGGTCGCGGCCGGCACCGCCGTCATTGCGGCGTAGGGATCGGTGAACCCCGTCGGCACGGCAGATTCGACCGGTGCGGATGCGACCGTCGCAGTCTGCATCGGCGCGGATGCGACCTGCGCGGTCGCGGTCGCGCTCACGGCCGGGTCGGCCGTCGGCTGCACCGCGGCGGCGGGTACGACATAGCCTTCGGGCGTTTCCTGCATCGGGCCTTCCATCGCGACGCTTTCGGCCTGCGAACGGACGATCACCTCGGTTCCCGTCGGGATCTGTTCGAACAGGTCGATAACGTCCTGATTGAACATCCGGATGCAGCCCGCCGACGTGGCCTTGCCGATGGACGAGGGGTCCAGCGTGCCGTGGATGCGGTAATAGGTGTCGACGCTGCCCTGGTACAGGTACAGCGCGCGCGACCCCAGGGGGTTCTGCATGCCGCCGGGCAGGCCGCCCGCGAACTGGCCGTAAAGCTGGGGTTCGGTCCGCAGCATGTTGTCGGTCGGGCGCCAGCTGGGCCAGGCCGCCTTGCGCGCGATCGTGGCGCGACCTTCGAAGGTCAGGCCCGCGCGCCCCACCGCCACGCCGTACCGCATCGCCTGGCCGCCGGGCTGCACGTGATAGAGGACGCGCGCATAGGGGTCGACGACGATGGTGCCGGGGGCCTCGGTGCCGTTATAGGACACCAGCTGGCGGGTGTTGCGGTCGTTCAGATAGGCAGCGCGGACGGCCGCGATGGGAATCGGCTCTCCGTCCGGGCCGCGGTCGGTGCGGGCCTTGTAGATCTCGGGGATCTCGACCGGCTGCTGGGCGGTGGGGGTCGTGGTCTCTTGCGAGGGACCGCAGGCCGCCAGCCCCAGGGCCAGCGCCGCGAAAAGGGAAGCGAGGCGCATCGTTGCTTGTTCCTTGTTCATCGTCGGTCGCGCCGGCAGAGGCGGTTCCGAGGCAGCATCTGTTCTGTTGCGCCGCAGGGCGGGCGCGATTCGCATGTTCTTCCATGAGGCCGCCCGCCGATCCGCGTCAACCCCGAGCCACCCTCGACGGGGTCCGTGCCGCGTCTGCGCCCGATCTCTGTGGCGCTACGGCGTCAGGTGGATCACCTTTATGCGCCTAATGAACAACTTGGCGTGTCTTCGGGTTTCATGTGCAGGCGAAAACTTTGCGGCGATCGGGCGGGCGCCGGCGTTGCGGGTTCGCGGGTGCCCGCCTAGGCTGACCGCGATGCCCGCCGCAGGAAAGGCCGATCCGTGACCCCTTCGACAGACCCCACCACCGTCCCCGCCCGGACCGGCGCGCTGGCGCCGCTGCGCTATCGCGACTTTCGCCTGCTGTGGAGCGCGACGCTGGTGTCGAACTTCGGCGGCCTGGTGCAGGCCGTGGGCGCGGCCTGGCTGATGACCCAGCTGACCGACAGCGCCACGCTGATCGCGCTGGTGCAGGCCTCGAACACGCTGCCGATCATGCTGCTGGCGATCGGGGCGGGGGCGCTGGCCGACATCTTTGACCGCAAGACGTTGCTGATGGGCGCGCTCATCTTCATGGCGGTGGTGTCGCTGGCCTTGGCCGCGGTGGCCTGGACGGGGGGGCTGACGCCGTGGTTGCTGCTGGGCTTCACCTTCCTGCTGGGGGCGGGGCAGGCGGTCTATAACCCGCCCTGGCAGGCCAGCATGGGCGATCTGGTCGACCGGAAGGACCTGCCCGCGGCGGTCAGCCTGAACTCCGTGGGCTTCAACCTGATGCGCAGCGTGGGGCCCGCGGCGGGCGGCCTGATCGTTGCCACGCTGGGCGCGTCGGCTGCCTTTGCGGTCAACGCCATCAGCTATCTGCCGCTGCTGGGGGCGATGTCGCAATGGAAGCCCAAGCTGGCGCCGCGCGTCACCACGCCCGAACCGTTCATGGCCGCGATGGGTGCGGGCCTGCGCTATGTCGCGCTGTCGCCCAACCTGCTGCGGGTGATGTCGCGCGGCGCGCTGTTCGGCTTTGCCGCCATCGCCGTACTGGCGCTGCTGCCGCTGGTCGCCAAGAGCCACCCCGAGGGGGGATCGCTGCTGTTTGGCGGCCTGCTGGGATGCTATGGCGTCGGCGCGATCGGCGGGGCGCTGCTGAACCCTCGCATCCGCGCCCGGCTGAACAACGAGAACGTCGTGCGCATGGCCTTTGCGGGCTTTGCGGTCTCGGCCCTGGTCCTGGGCCAGACCCAGTCGGTCTGGCTGCACGCGGCGGCAATGCTGCCTGCGGGGGCGTCCTGGGTGCTGGCGCTGTCGCTGTTCAACGTGACGGTGCAGCTGTCCACGCCGCGCTGGGTCGTGGCCCGCGCATTGGCGCTGTACCAGATGGCGACCTTCGGCGGCATGGCGGCCGGCGCCTGGATCTGGGGCATGGTGGCGGGCACGCAGGGCCTGGATGCGGCGCTGACGGCCGCCGGGGGCGTGCTGCTGCTGGGGGCTGCCATCGGGTTCTGGCTGCGGGCGCCCGAATTCGGGGCGGTGGATCTGGACCCGGTAAACCGCTTCCGCGAGCCCGCGCTGATGCTGGACCTGCGGGGGCGGTCGGGGCCGATCATGGTGATGGTCGATTACCGCATCGACCAGGCCGATGTGCCGGAATTCCTGCGCCTGATGCAGCGGCGGCGCAACATCCGCAGGCGGGACGGGGCGCGCAACTGGTCGCTGCTGCGCGACCTGGAGCATCCCGACCAGTGGAGCGAAAGCTATCACATCGCGACCTGGGACGAATATGTCCGCCACAACCTGCGCCGCACCAAGTCGGATGCCGAGGTCGCGGTGGCCCTGCGCGCGCTGCACAAGGGCGACACCGACCCGCTGGTCCACCGCATGATCGAGCGTCACACTGTCGGCCCCCAGGACGACGTGCCCCTGGTGGGCAAGATCGAGATCCCCTGACGGATCGTTTCCCTCTCGCCCGCACGCGCGGGTTGTGCCAGATCTGGGGCGACCCGTGGCACGAAAGGGCCGGCCGATGATCAGACTTGTCCTGTTCCTGGCGCTGATGCTGCCCGCCGCGGTGCAGGCCGGGCCCTGGCCTCGCGAGGCCGGGCGGACCTTCCTGTCGCTGTCGGGGGAACGCAATCGCGCGGACAGCAGCTATGCCTCGGCCTATGCCGAATACGGGCTGACGCCGCGCACCACGCTGGGGATGGAACTGGGCCGCGCCGATCAGGCGGAGACCAGTGCCGTCCTGTGGCTGCAACGCGCGCTGGACGACGGTCAGGGCCCGAACCGCTTTGCCATGCAATCGGGCGCGGGGGTGATCCGGCGGGACGACCTTGCCCTGCCGGTGGTCCAGGGCGCGCTGTCCTGGGGGCGCGGTTTCGACCGGGGCTGGATCACCGCGCAGGTGCTGGCCAAGATGACCGGCAGCGCGCCGGACCCGCGCGCGCCCATGCGCCCGTCCTTTGCCGCCAGCTTCCTGACCGCCGAACGGGTGATCAAGACCGACGTGACCCTGGGCCTGCGTCCGCGTGACGGGCTGATGGTCATCAACAGCCTGTGGCTGGAGCACCCCCAGGACGAGGAATATTCCGCCCGGCTGATGTCGTCGCTGGTCTTCGACGTGCCGGGCCCGGTCAAGGTGGAACTGGGCATGGTCAATCCCCTGTCCGGCCCGTCCGAACAGGCCGTCCGGCTGGGCACCTGGCTGGAGTTCTGAAACCTACAGCCGGTCGCGCCAGCGGTTCACCAGCGGATAGCGGCGGTCCAGCCAGAAGGCGCGGGTCGAGATGCGCGGCCCCGGTGCGGCCTGATATCGCTTCCATTCGCTGACATAGAGCAGCTTTTCCACCTGCCGCACCGTGTCCGCATCGAACCCCCGCGCGACCAGATCGGCCAGCGACAGATCCTGTTCCACCAGCCCGTCCAGGATCGCGTCCAGAACCTCATAGGGCGGCAGGCTGTCGTCGTCGCGCTGGTCGGGGCGCAGTTCGGCCGACGGCGGCTTGGTGATGATCCGCTGGGGGATCACCTCTCCGGGCGCACCCATCATCCAGTCGCGATAGTTGGCGTTCCGCCAGCGGCAGGTTTCGAACACCCGCGTCTTGTAGAGGTCCTTGATCGGGTTGTAGCCGCCCGCCATGTCGCCATAGATGGTGGCATAGCCCACCGCGACCTCGGACTTGTTGCCGGTGGTCAGCAGCATCTCGTTGAACTTGTTGGACAGCGCCATCAGCATCACGCCGCGCAGGCGGGACTGGATGTTCTCCTCGGTGATGTCTGGGCTCGTGCCCTCCATCAGATGCGCCAGTGCGCCGCCGACCGCGTCGCGCGCCCCGTCGATGCGCACGGTGTCCAGCCGCGCGCCAAGCCGCGTCGCGCAATCGGCCGCGTCCTCCAGGCTGGCCTGCGACGTGTATTCCGACGGCAGCATCACGCAGCGCACGTTTTCCGGCCCGATCGCGTCGCAGGCGATGGTGGCGACCAGCGCGCTGTCGATGCCCCCCGACATGCCCAGCAGCACCTTGCGGAACCCCGACTTGCGCAGATAGTCGCGCAGGCCCAGCATCATCGCGTGGTAATCCTGTTCCCACGCGTCGGGCTGGGGCTCCATTACGCCCGGTTCGGCGCGCCAGCCATCGGGGCCATGGGTAAAGTCGACATGCACCACCGCCTCCTGGAAGGCGGGCAGCTGCACGACCTTGTGGCCGCCGGGGTTCAGCACGAAGCTGGCCCCGTCATAAAGCTGGTCGTCCTGTCCGCCGACCATGTTCACATAGACCAAGGGCAGGCCCGTCTCGACCACGCGGCCGACCATGTGGCCCATGCGCAGGTCCAGCTTGTCGCGGTGATAGGGGCTGCCGTTCGGCACGACCAGGATCTCGGCCCCGGTCTCGGCCAGGGTTTCGGCCACGTCCGGGTACCAGCTGTCCTCGCAGATCGGGCTGCCGATGCGGGCTGCGCCCACCGGATAGGGGCCGCTGATCGGGCCGCTGTCGAACAGGCGCAATTCGTCGAACAGCTGCTTGTAGGGCAGGTGGTGCTTCAGCACGCGCGCCACCAGCGCCCCGTCCCGGAACACCCACCATGCGTTGTAAAGACGGCCGCCGTCGCGCCACGGCCCGCCGATGCCGATGGCGGGACCGCCCGTCAGCGACATGCCAAGCGCCATGATCGCGTCCTCGGCCTGGGCGGTGAAGGCGGGCTTCAGCACCAGGTCCTGGGTCTGGTATCCGGTGATGAACATCTCTGGCAGGGCCAGCATGTCGGCGCCTGCATCGCGCGCCTGTTCCCAGGCATCGCGCGCGCGGGCGGCATTGCCGTCCAGGTCGCCCACGGTGGCGTTCAGCTGCCCGATGGTCAGGCGGAAACGGTCGGTCATCACGGGCACCCCGGTTGTGTGGCCCCTTGGATAGAGGATCGCCCGGCCAAGGAAAAGTCGGCCTTTGCGCATGGGTGCCTTCCGGGGTAAACCTGCGGCAAAACACCGTAAGGGGCGACAGGCGATGAAAGCGGCAATCGGAACGGCCTTGGCATTGGCGATCTGGGCAGGCCCCGCGGCCGCCCAGGTCATCACCAAGCAGTACGACGATGGCGGCGTCTACGAAGGCACCTTCCGCAACGGGCTGCAGCACGGCCAGGGCAGCTATGTCCTGCCCAACGGCTATCGCTACGAGGGGGACTGGGTCGAGGGCCAGATCATGGGCCAGGGCCGCGCCGCGTTTCCCAACGGGTCCGTCTATGAGGGCCAGTTCGCGGGCGGCAAGCCGCATGGCCAGGGCAAGATCACCTATGCCGACGGCGGCACCTACGAAGGCGCCTGGGCCGAGGGAGAGATCACCGGGCAGGGCGTCGCCCGCTATGCCAACGGGTCCGTCTACGAGGGTCAGTTCGTCAGCGGCCTGCATCAGGGGCGCGGCGTGCTGACCCAGGCCAACGGCTATCGCTACGAGGGCGACTGGAACGCCGGCGTCAAGGAGGGGCAGGGCAAGATCACCTATCCCGACGGCGCCACCTATGAGGGCGCGATGCTGGCCGGCCAGCGCGCGGGCCAGGGCAAGCTGGTGATGTCGGACGGGCTGACCTACGAGGGGGTCTGGGCAGCGGGCCAGATGTCCGGGTCGGGGGTGCTGGTCCAGCCGACGGGCGATCGGTACGATGGCCAGATGCAGGGCGGGCGCCGGCAGGGCAAGGGTGTCGCGACCTATGCCAACGGCGACGTCTATGACGGCGATTTCGCCGATGACCGCCGCCACGGCCAGGGCACGTTCACCGGCGCGGACGGCTACGTCTATGTCGGCGAATGGTCCGAAGGCCGCATGGAGGGCCGCGGCCAGATCACCTATCCCGACGGGTCCGTCTATCTGGGCCAGATGCGCGCCGACCGGCCCGACGGCACCGGCAAGATCACCTATGCCGACGGCTCGACCTATGAGGGCCAGTGGTCCGAGGGCGTGATCGAGGGCGAGGGCAAGGCCAGCTATGCCAACGGCATGGTCTATGAGGGGGGCTTTCGCAACGCGCGCAACGACGGGCAGGGGCGCATGTCCTATCCCGACGGCTATGTCTATTCCGGTGCCTGGAAGGACGGCCAGCGCCACGGCGAGGGGCAGGCCACCTATCCCGACGGCACGGTCTATACCGGCAGCTTCGTGGACGGGCTGCGCGAGGGCCAGGGCCGCCTGACCACGCCCGACGGGTTCATCTATGAAGGCGGCTGGAAGGCGGGAGAGATCGACGGCACCGGCGTCGCGACCTATGGCAACGGCGACCGGTACGAGGGCACCTTTGCCGCGGGCAAGCGCCAGGGGCAGGGCGTCATGCGCTATGCCACCGGCCAGATCGCGTCGGGCGAATGGCAGGACAACCGCCTGATCGAGGCCGACCAGGGATCGACCGACATGGCCCCCACCGAAGACGCGCCCGACCTGCCGGCCGAGGCCCCGTGACCGCGTTCCGCCGCGCCACCGCGGCCGACCTGCCCGCGATCCTTGCCCTGCTGGCCGACGATCCGCTAGGCGCAGGGCGAGAGGACCCGGCTGATGCCGCGCGGTATCGTGCGGCCTTCGACCTGATCGACGCCGATCCGGCGCAGCTGCTGGCCGTGGCGCAGGACGGGGACCGGGTGGTCGGCACCCTGCAACTGACCTTCATCCCGGGGCTGGCGCGCAGCGGCGCACTGCGTGGCCAGATCGAGGCGGTGCGCGTCGCCCGCAGCCACCGTGGCGCGGGCCTGGGCCGGGCGATGATGGACTGGGCCATCGCGGAATGCCGGGCACGGGGCTGCGCGCTGGTGCAGCTGACGACGGACCGGTCGCGCAAGGATGCGCACCGGTTCTATGACGGGCTGGGCTTCGTCCCGTCGCATGTCGGATACAAGCTGGCGCTGGACTAGCGGGCGTCGTCGTTCGAAAACAGGCCGGTCAGCGCGCGGCTGACCAGGTTTCCGACCTTGGGCCGGGGCTGGGACAGGAACGGCAGCGGGCGGCACACCTCCATCGCGGCGATGCCCACGCGGGCGGTCAGCGCGCCGTTCACCAACCCTTCGCCGAAACGGCGCGACAGCTTGGCCAAAATGCCGCCCCCCGCCATCGTGTGGATTAGGTCGTCCCCGGCCGCCACCGCGCCGGTGGCGATCAGATGCGTCATCACCGTCCGCGCCAGGCGCCAGCCGCCGACGGCACCGGCGCGCCCGCCATAGATCTCGGCCATGCGGCGGATCATGCGCAGGTTCGCGGCCAGGGCGGCCGCCACGTCGGCCAGGGCCAGCGGGACCAGCGCGGTCGTCGCGGCGACCGTCCGGGCGGCGGCCTCGATCTCGCGGCGCGCCTGCTGGTCCAGCCCGGCCAGCAACTCCGTCTCGGTCAGGGTCAGCAGGGCCTGGGCGTCAAAGGTCTCGGCCCGGCGGTCGGCCAGGCGCTGACGCTGCCACTCCATCTCGGGGCGCTTGGCATAGAGGGCGACCAGGCCGTCGGCGACCGCCTTGGCCTGATCCAGGCTTTCGGCGGCCAGGGCGGCGCCGGCCTGCCGCTGCAGCGCGTCGATCCTGGCCATCCGCCGCCATGCCCGCCATTCCCGCAACGCCATCCCCAAGGCCGCGATGGTGAAGACCGCGAACAGCGTGACGGCAATCCAGCCCAGCAGCGGATAGCGGGTCATCAGCCCGTCGATGAAATCCAGCGCCATCACGCCCAGAAGGAAGGTGAACAGCGCCGCCCCGGCATTGATGAACAGCCGCGTCAGCCGCGATGGCGGGCGCCCGACCAGGCGGGCCACCATCTGCATGGTGCGCGGCTGGGGCAGCGGGGCGTCGCTGATGTCGATGGCAGGGGCATCGGCGGGGCTTGGGGCGTCGTCCGCGCGGGTTTCCGTGCGGGGGGGCCGCGGCCGGGTGCCGGTATCGTCGTCCAGAGGCATCAGGACCGGGCCGCGCGGGCGTTTGGGGGCGTCTGTCACAGGCGGTCTCCGATCAGGAATTCGGCCGCGCGGTCCAGCCGGATGTGGGGCGGCCCGTCGCCCGGACGCGTGGTCAGGGGGGCGGGGGCAAAGTTCATGATCGCGTAATCGGCATCCAGCCATGCCTGTGCGCCCTGCCGCGCGGGATGCAGCAGCACCGCGGGGTCGGTGGGCAGTTCGCCCGGAAAGAACGCGGCCTGCCGCCCGTCCAGCAGGCATCCGCGCACGGCGGGCAGGTCGCCGTCGGGCTGGGCGATCATGTCCTCGGTCGTGGCGCGCAGGGCGGCGATGGCCATCGCCTCGGTCCGGGCGCCCTGGAAATCGGCGCGGTCGCGAGCCTCGCGCAGCATGGCGGACAGGATCGCGGTCAGGCGGTTGTGCTGGGTGTGGTGCAGGTGGTCGGCCTTGGTCGCGGCGAACAGGATGCGTTCGACCCGCCGCGTGCCCAGAAGCTGGCCCAGCCAGCCTGCGCGGCCGGGGCGGAAGGCCGACAGGATGTCGGCCATGGCGCGGCGCATGTCCTCGACCGCCTGGGGGCCCTGATGGATCGCGCCCAGGATGTCGACCAGCACCACCTGGCGGTCGATGCGGGCAAAGTGGTCGCGAAAGAAGGGCCGGATCACCCGCGACTTGTAGGCATCGAACCGGCGGCGGAATTCTCGGCCAAGCCGCGTGGCCTGCAGGTCGGGCGGCAGGGGCGCAAAGGTCAGGGCGGGCGATCCCGCCAGCTCTCCGGGGATCAGGAACCGGCCGGGTGTGCAGTCCGACCAGCCCGCGTCGCGCGCCGCGTTCAGATGCGCGGTATAGATGTCGGCCAGCTGCTGGGCCTGCGGTTCGGTGAAGCCTTCATCGCGGGGCAGCGCCTGCAGCGCGGTCAGGAACCGGTCGGCGCCGGGGCGGCCCGCGATGCGGTCCAGCACCTCGGTCGACCATTGCGCAAAGTCGCGTTCCATCAGGCGCAGGTCCAGCAGCCATTCGCCGGGATAATCGACGATGTCCACATGCAGGTTGCGCGCGCCGCGCAGCCCCCCGAACATGCCGCCGCCCTGCAGGCGCAGCGACAGGCGCAGCTGGCTGACGTGACGCGTGCCGTCGGGCCAGTGCGGATCGGGGCCGGTCAGCGCGGCCAGGTGGCGTTCGAAGTCGAAGCGGGGGATGGTGTCGTCGGGCTGGGGCTGCAACCACACCGCCTTGAGCCGCCCGTCGGCGGCGGCGCGCAGCGACGACATGCGCCCGCGTTCCAGAAGGTTCGCCACCAGCGAGGTGATGAACACCGTCTTGCCGGCCCGCGACAGGCCCGTCACGCCGATGCGGATCACCGGATCGGACAGGCCCAGCCCCTCCATCACGTCGCTGCGGATACCCATGTCTGCCCCTGTTCGTTTCGCGACACCCAACGCCGCGGGTGCAAGATAGGTCCGCGGAGGCGCGATGTGTAGCGGCGCGATTGTGCCCGGTGCCCCGGCGGCGCTAGAAGGCGGGCATGACGGATGCCCTGCCCATCGACGACGCCCTGCCTGCGCTGTGCGCGGCGATCCGCAGCCACGGCCGCGCGGTGCTGGTGGCCCCGCCCGGCGCGGGCAAGACGACGCGGGTGCCGCTGGCGCTGATGGATCAGGTCGCGGGCCGCATCCTGATGCTGGAGCCGCGCCGCCTGGCCGCGCGCGCCGCGGCCGAGCGCTTGGCGCAGTCCCTGGGCGAGGCCGTGGGCGGGCGGGTCGGATACCGGATGCGCGGGGAATCGGTTCGGGGCAGCCGCATCGAGGTGGTGACCGAGGGCATCCTGACGCGGATGATCCAGACCGATCCCGCGCTGGAGGGCGTGGGCTGCGTGATCTTCGACGAGTTCCACGAGCGCAGCCTGAACGCCGATCTGGGGCTGGCTCTGGTCTGGGAGGCGCGGGGCGCCCTGCGCGAGGATCTGGCGGTGCTGGTGATGTCGGCCACGCTGGATGCGGGGCCGGTGGCGGCGATGCTGGACGACGCACCCGTGGTGACGTCCGAGGGGCGGGCCTTTCCGGTCGAGACGCGCTGGCTGGACCGGCCCCTGCCCGCGGGCGGGCGGTTGGCGGACGATGCCGCGCGTCTGATCGCAAGGGCCGAGGACGAGACGCGCGAGACGGGCGGCACGATCCTGGCATTTCTGCCCGGAGAGGGAGAGATCCGCCGCGTGACGGCGGCCCTGTCGGGGACGGGCTGCGAGGTGCTGCCCCTGTATGGCGCGCTGCCGGCGGCGGCGCAGCGCGCGGCGCTGGCCCCGCCGGGAGCCGTGCGGCGGATCGTTCTGGCCACGGCCATTGCCGAGACGTCGCTGACAATCCCCGGCGTGCGGGTCGTGGTGGATGCGGGGCGCGCGCGGCGGGCCCGGTTCGATCCGGGCAGCGGCATGTCGCGGCTGGTGACCGAGCGCGTCAGCCGCGCCGAGGCCGAGCAGCGGCGCGGCCGGGCGGGGCGGGTGGCACCGGGCATCTGCTATCGCATGTGGGCACGGGCCGAGGAGGGGGTGCTGCCGGCTTTCGCGCCACCCGAGATCGCCGTGGCCGACCTGACCGGGCTGGCGCTGGAACTGGCCGTCTGGGGGGCGGGGGCCGCCGATCTGGCGTTCCTGACGCCGCCGCCGGACGCCGCACTGACCGAGGCGCGGGCGCTGCTTGCCGATCTGGGCGCGCTGGATGCGGAGGGGCGGATCACGGCGCATGGCCGGGTGCTGGCACGGCTGCCGCTGCATCCGCGTCTGGCGCATATGCTGGCGCTGGCGGGGCCGGCTGCCGCCGATCTGGCGGCGCTGCTGTCGGACCGCGACCCGCTGCGCGGGGCGGGGGCCGATCTGGAGCATCGGCTGCGCGCAATCCGCGATCCGGGGGCACGTGCGGCATTCGAGGTGAACCGGCAGGGCATCGAGAGGATCAGGGCCGAGGCAAAGCGGTTGCGGCGGCTGGTTGCGTCCCGCGACGGCGGGGGGGACGATGTCCCCCCCGCACCCCCCCTGTCGGCCCTGTCGGCGGGCGGCATGGCCTCGCTGGCCTATCCCGACCGGATCGGGCTGCGTCGCAAGGGTGACGACGCGCGGTTCGTGCTGTCGGGCGGTAAGGGTGCGGTGCTGGCATCGGAGGACAGCCTGGCGGCGCAACGGATGATCGTGGCGCTGGATCTGGACGGGGATCAGCGCGAGGCGCGCATCAGGCTGGCCGCGCGACTGGACGAGGCTGATCTGCGCGCGCTGCATGGCGACCGGATCGGCCAGCAGGCCCTGTGCGAATGGTCGCGCCGCGAGGGTCGCGTCGTCGCCCGCCTGCAGGAGCGGCTGGGCGCGCTGGTGCTGTCGGACCGGCCCTGGCCCGACGCCCCGGCCGAGGCGATGGCCGCGGCCGCGTTGGAGGGATTGCGCCTGGACGGGCTGCCCTGGACCCCGGCCGCGGCGCGTCTGCGGGCGCGGATCGCGCTGGTGCCGGACCTTGGCTCTGTGGCGGATGCCGACCTGCTGTCGGATGGCGACTGGCTGCTGCCTTGGCTGGGCCGGGTGCGGACGCTGGCCGATCTGCGCGGGCTGGACCTGGTCGAGCCGCTGAAGGCGCGGATCGGATGGGCAGGCCAGCAGCGGTTGGACCAGGAGGCGCCGGGGCAGTTCACCACCCCCCTGGGTCGCCGCGTGCCGATCGATTACGGGGGCGCGGACCCGTCGATCGAGTTGCGCCTGCAGGAGCTGTTCGGCGTCACCCGCCATCCGGCGGTGGGCGGGCGGCCGCTGCGGATCACGCTGCTGTCGCCGGGCGGCAAGCCGGTGCAGGTGACGATGGACCTGCCGGGGTTCTGGGCCAGCTCCTATGCCGATGTCAGAAAGGACATGCGCGGCCGCTATCCGCGCCATCCCTGGCCCGAGGACCCGACCGCGGCCGATCCGACGGTGCGGGCCAAGCCGCGCGGCACCTAGTCGATGGGGCGGATCAGCTTGGCGTCCAGCACACGCAGCACCTGGGCCAGGTCGTGGCCGCGTTTCAGGATGCGCCCGTCCATCGCGATCACGGCATAGGCGCCTTGGGCCGCACGCAGCCGAGGACGCTTTTCGATCCGGTAGAGAGGGTGTTCGGCGGCGCGGCGAAAGACGCTGAACACCGCCGCGTCGCGCAGAAAGGACATGCCGTAATCGCGCCATTCACCCGCGGCCACGAAGCGGCCGTAGGTCGACAGGATCAGGTTCAGTTCCCTGCGGTCGAACACCACGCGGTCGGCATCGGGCGGGATCGCGTTCATCATGTCGGGATGGTGACAGCCCGCCGCGGCCTGCGCAACGCCAAACGGGTCAGAAGCAGCTGACCTTGGTGATGCGACCGTTCACGCCGTATTCGATGTTCAGCCGGTCGGGGCGGAAATCGGCGGTGACCATGTCCTCGGGGCCGATCACGCGGGTGCCCAGGGGAAAGTTCATCGCCGACAGGGCCGTGCGGGGCTGGCCGATCAGGCCCTGATAGCCGGCGGCGCCGCATTCGTCGACGACCGGGGGCGGGGTCGGCTCGACATAGGCGGGTTCGCAGGCGGCAAGGGCCGTCGCGGCAAGGATCAGGGCAAGCGTGGTCTTGTGCATGTGGGTCATCCGCAATCGATCTTGGTGATGGTGCCGGTCGCATCCAGGCGGAAGACGAGCCGGTCGGGGTCATAGTCCTGGGGTTCGATCCCGCGATACTCGACCACGCGATAGGCGCCGGGCAGGCCGAGCGTCGGGATCGTGCTGCCGGGCTGACCCACGCTGGAGGCGTAGCTGCTGGCCTTGCACAGGTCGGGCTTGCGTTCGGTCACCCCGGTGATGCCGGTCGTCGCAACAGGCAGGTCCGCCACCACGGGTGCCGCCGGGAAGGGGGCTGCGGCCGGATAGGGCGCCGTCGGATAGGGGGCCGGTGCGGGGGCCGCATAGGGCGCGGGCGCGGCGGCATAGGGCGCGGGCGCATAGCCGGGCTGGGCCGCATAGGCAGGCCCCGCATAGCCGCCCGCGGGCGGCATGCGGTTCGGCGACGACGCGCAGCCCTGCACCGCCAGCGCCATGCCGGCGGCCATCGCGGCCCGAATCGTCCAGTCCTTGCTGATCATCGCCTGTCACCCCTGCCGGTCCTGTTTCCGGACCTTGTTCCCGCCAGCATAGGCCGCGCCTCCGGCCTTGAGAAGCGGGGTGATGGATCACGTTTCGATCATCGCAGGAATGCAACAGCCCCTGGGCGCGTCGCGCCCTCAGGCGGCCTGCAGGCCGTAGGCCGACAGGAACAGCGCCGCCGCGTCGCGGGCGATCCGCGCGACCTGCGCATCGGGCAGCGTGGTGCCCGTCAGCAGGGCTGGCTGCTGGACCTGCCCGGTGATCAACGCGACCAGCTGGCGGGCGGATTGACCGCTGTCATGGTCGCGGATCTGTCCCGCGGCGATCCAGCCGTCGATGATCTGCGCCAGGGGGGCCGCGACGCGGTTGGCCAAGGCGTCGTCATAGTCGCGCGCATCGTCGGGAAAGCGCGTCGATTCGGCGGTCATCACCCGCAGCAGGCTGAGCCGCGGTTCCGACAGCGCCCATGTCGCCAGGTCCGACAATACCCGCGGCAGCTCGGTCCGGGCTTGGGACGCGGGGTCGGCCGCGAAGGGCTGCTGGCGGAAGGCGCTGTCCATCGTGGCGCGCAGCACCTCGCGGAACATCAGGGATTTGTCGGGGAAATAGCTGTAGAGCGTCGCCTTGGACACCCGGGCGGACCGGGCGATGTCGTCGACGCTGGCGGCCGCATAGCCGTCGCGCAGAAAGATGACGGCAGCCCCGTCACGGACCTGATCGAATTTGCGGCCCCGCGTGATGCCGGGGGCCGGTGCATGGGTAATATCGGTCTTCATTCTTCTTCCTTGGTTTCCATCCAAACACCGCGGATAGAGAGGCGGTTTCCCTATCAGCATAATAAATGGTGTGAAAAGGAAAACCCCGGCAGGGCTGCGCGTCGTGCAAAAGCTGCTGGTTTTTATCGCAAACATGGCGCCGTCGGCGACGATCCGCTGTGGCGGCACCGGGCGGATTGGCCTAGCGTGCGGCCATATCGACCTTGCGCCGTCACCAGGAGGAAGCAGCAATGTCCGTCAACACGACCTCGTTCCGGGATTCAGTGGACCGCATGTTCACCCATGCCGCAGGCCTGATGAGCCTTGCGCCGGGGCTGGAGGAGAAGATCCGGGTCTGCAATTCCACCTATACGGTGCGGTTCGGGGTGCGGCTGCGTGGCCAGATCCACACCTTTACCGGCTATCGGTCGGTCCATTCCGAACACATGGAGCCCGTGAAGGGCGGCATCCGCTATTCGCTGGATGTGAACCAGGACGAGGTCGAGGCGCTGGCAGCCCTGATGACCTACAAATGCGCGCTGGTCGAGGTGCCGTTCGGCGGATCGAAGGGCGGGCTGTGCATCGACCCGCGCGCCTGGAACGAGGATGAGCTGGAGCGCATCACCCGCCGCTTCACCTACGAGCTGTCGCGCCGCAACCTGATCTCTCCGTCCCAGAACGTGCCCGCGCCTGACATGGGCACCGGAGAGCGCGAGATGGCGTGGATGGCCGACGCCTACAAGCGGCTGCATCCGGACGACATCAACGCCAAGGCCTGCGTCACCGGCAAGCCGCGCACCGCGGGCGGCATCGACGGGCGCGTCGAGGCGACGGGCCGTGGCGTGCAATACGCGCTGCGCGAGTTCTTCCGCCATGACGACGTGATGAAGCAGGCCGGGCTGACCGGCGTGCTGGCGGGCAAGCGCGTGATCGTGCAGGGCCTGGGCAACGTGGGCTATCACGCCGCCCAGTTCCTGTCGGTCGAGGACAAGTGCCTGATCACCGGCGTGATCGAGCGCGACGGCGCCATCACCAACCCGCAGGGCATCAACATCGACGCGCTGCGCGGCCATATCCGCGCGACCGGCGGCATCAAGGGCTTTGCCGGCGGCGACTATCACGAGAACGGCCTGGCCATGCTGGAGCAGGAGTGCGACATCCTGATCCCCGCCGCGGTAGAAAGCGTGATCCACGCCGACAACGCCGAACGCATCAGCTGCAAGCTGATCATCGAGGCGGCGAACGGTCCCGTGACCGCCGACGCGGACGCGATCCTGCGCCGCAAGGGGATCGTGATCATTCCCGACATGTACGCCAATGCCGGCGGCGTGACCGTGTCCTATTTCGAATGGGTCAAGAACCTGTCGCAGATCAGCCTGGGCCGTCTGGAGCGCCGCCACGAGGAGGCCCGCGCCCGCATGATCGTCGAGGAGCTGGAGCGTCTGTCGGCCGATACCGGCCTGAACTGGACCCTGTCCAAGGGCTTCAAGGAGGCGTTCCTGACCGGCGCGGACGAGCTGGAGCTGGTGCGGTCCGGCCTGGACGACACGATGCGCGAGAGCTTCAAGAAAATGAAGGAGGTCTGGATCAGCAATCCCAAGGTCCAGGACATGCGCACCGCGGCCTATGTGGTGGCG